>MVZB01000004.1 GCA_002068205.1 candidate division BRC1 bacterium ADurb.BinA292 | reverse complement strand
GTCGCGATCGTGCTGATGCTGGCGGCGGTGGTGGGGTTGAGGCGCAGACCGCCCGAGTTTACATTCCTGATGATTTGCATGCTCGTCTTCCTGTTTCTCTCGTTCGGCTCGCCGATGAGCGATCCCGATGTCGGCCACCTGTGGAAGGTTTCGATGCCGTACGACTGGCTGCTGCGGATCCCGTTCTTCAAGGACTTCCGCGCGCCGGCGCGATTCGGCGGGATGGTCGCGCTGTGCGCCGCCGTGCTGGCGGCCTGCGGATTCCGGTTGCTCGCCGCCCGCCGGGGGAGCGGCAAACGACGCCTGTGGGCCGCCGGCCTGATCGCCCTCGTGATGCTCGAGAACCTGCACGCCCCATTCCCCTACACGTATGACGCGCTCGATCCGGAGCGCGTGCCGCATGAACTGAACGCGATCATCCGCGCCGATCCCGTTGGCGGCGCGGTCTTGACCCTCCCGTTCTCGCATGAGAATTTCCCGGCCGTCTGGAACCAGACGTTCCATCACAAGCCGATCATCACCGGGATTCAGTCGCGACCGACCGAGTCGCAAATCCAGTATTACACCGGGATCGACGTCCACGACTGGTTTCACGCCGACCCGCAGTATCGCGAGGTGGCGTTCGATCCGTTGGCGCCGCCGCAGGTCAGGAACTACTTTGGTCCTCCCGGCCGGCGCGCGTGGGACGAACTGGAAAATTCCTGGACTCGCGAGGCGATCCTGCGTTTCTGTTACTTTTTCGATCTGCGCTATCTGTTGATTCCGCCGAGCGACCTGCCAACCGACGTGAAGGGTCGGCTGCGCAAGGAGCTGTTTCCCATCGAGCGGGAATTCGAGAGCGGCGAGGCCTGGCTGGCGCTGCTGGAGAAACAGCGGGAAGCGTTGCCGATCGTGATCGAGGCGGGCTCGGCCGCGGAGCATTTTTATTTTACGGAGAACTTCGCCGAGGCGGCCGGCGGCTGCCGCTGGATCGTCGGACGGCGGGGGCAGGTCACGTTCCGGCTCGACGCTCCGCGCGATCTGTCGATTTCCATCGGAACCGGCTATCCAACCCATCTGCTCATCGCGAAGCAGACGATGAAGGTTTCGCTTGGGGGGGAGACGTTCCTGGACATCAAGCTGCCGCCCGACTGGTCGACCCATGAATTTCGCGTTCCGGCGCGCGTGGTCCGGCCCGGCTACAATCGCATCCTGATCGAGGCGGGTTACGCTCCCTCGCCGGCCGACGCCGATCTCGGCCTCGATGACCGCCCGCTGTCGATCATGATCGGGCGGATCACGATCGCAGAAGCGCCGCCGGCGGGCTGATGCCTCCGCACCCGTCGTCGGGAGTGCCTGGGCGCATGACACTGGCCGCGATTAAACCCGGCTGGTTCCGGAATCAGAAGATTATTTCCTTTTTGGTGTGACAAATATCTTGCTGGGTAAGAGTCGTCGAATTGATGCCCGTACCCGGCGGGCAAGGGCAATGGATTTGCGGGCTTCAGCCAAAGGTATCTGTTCCAACTCCCCTGGCTATCGCGTAATGGTAGCGTAGTCTGTGAGTCGACTTTGTTCATCGACGCTCAAGCGTGGCCGAACCTTTTCATGTATCAGGTCAAGTAGCGTGGCAATGTGATGCGTTCTGGGAAATGCAATGTTGGCATGCGTGAGCAGAGCCTTCAGATACTGCTCCACGCACTGCTGGGCATGAAAGCATACGATCTCCGTGGGACAGTTGGCTCCCAGTTTGATCCCATGGGTGGCCGTTAGCAGATCGTGTTTCGCCTCAAAGTGTTGCCCTCTTATTCCGCGGCTGCCAGGCTGAGTCAGCCTCCAAATCATGATGCTGAGGGTTGCTGAGGATGGCAATCCAAAATGGTCGAGAGTTCCGAGAAGGGGCCCGGCAGCGCCGACTGGAGGCGGCGGAAAGAGGTTGAACGTGGGCGGTGGATCACTTTGAATGGGGGCCCGGTGGGGCTCCGCACGGCCCCCCGGCTCTTCCGCGCACGATTTGTTCGGTGAAGGTCAGGCCATGGCGCGCGTCGTCAGAATCAATCGCATTGTGCTGCCCAAAGGGGTGGGTCCGCTGATCGCCGGGCTGTTCGGCGCGATCGTGCTGATCATCGTTGTGATGTCGTCGATCTACACGGTGCAGGCGGAGGAGTTGGGCGTCGTGCTGCGCTTCGGCAAGTTTGTGCGCATGACCGAGCCGGGCCTGCGGTTCAAGCTCCCGCTCGGCATCGAGCGGGTGGAACTGGTGCCGGTCAACCGTCAGATGAAAGAAGAGTTTGGTTTCCGGACCGCCCATGTCGACGTGCGCACCGATTACCGTCCGGGCAATTACGCCGATGAATCGCTGATGGTGACGGGCGACCGCAACACCGTGGTGGTGGAATGGATCGTGCAGTATCGGATCAACGAGCCGAAGGCGTTTCTGTTCAACGTGCGCAATCCGGTCGACACGCTGCGCTACGCGAGCGAGGCGGTGATGCGCGAGGTTGTCGGCGACCGGACGGTGGATGAGGTGTTGACGATCGGCCGCGAGGAGGTCCAGCGCGTGGCCCAGGATCGGCTGCAGGAATTACTCAACGATTATCAGATGGGTCTGGGCATCGAGCAGGTGGCGTTGCAGGATGTGAACCCGCCGGGTCCGGTCCAGGATTCGTTCAATGAAGTCAACCAGGCGCAGCAGGAACGCGAGCGGATGATCAACGAGGCGTGGGCCGAGTACAACCGCGAAGTGCCGCGGGCCCATGGCGAAGCCGACCAACTGATCAGCGAGGCGCGCGGCTATGCCACGCAGCGCGTGAATGAAGCCGAGGGGGATGCCGCCCGGTTCACCGCGCTGTTTCGCGAGTATGTGGAGGCGCCCGAGGTGACGCGCCAGCGCATCTTCCTCGAAACGATGGGACGGCTGCTGCCGCGGCTGGGGCGCAAGATCATCCTCGACGACGCGGCCGGACAGATCCTCCCGCTGCTGCAACTGGACTCGCCTCCAGCACGTGAGGAGGGAGGGGCGCAATGACTTTCTCCGCCCGCTGGATTCTGGTCGGCGTCATCCTGATCGTTGTCCTGGTCGTCGCCGGGCAGACGTTCTACACCGTCAACGAGCGCGAGCAGGTTATCCTGACCCAGTTCGGGGAAATCGTCGGCGAGGCCGTGACGACGCCCGGCCTCAAGTTCAAATTACCCTTCATCCAGAAGGTTCATCGGCTGGAGAAGCGGGTGCTGGAGTGGGACGGCGATCCCAACGACGTGGCGACCAAGGAGAAAGTATACATCGGGATCGACGTCTATGGCCGGTGGCGCATCGCCGATCCCAAGCAGTTTTACCTGCGGCTGGCCGACGAGCGGCTGGCGCAGTCGCGGCTGGACGACATTCTGGACAGCGCGACGCGCGAGGCGGTGGCGCGCCACGACCTGATCGAAATCGTGCGCACGACGAAGGGGCGCGTGCCGGTGCGCGATGAGGTGCTGGACGACCCGTCGCTCAACCTGGGCGAATTGGGTCAGATCAGCGTGGGCCGCACCCAGGTCGAACGAGAAATCCATCAGCGGGCTGCCCCCTACCTGACGGAACTGGGCGTGGAATTGCTCGACATCCGGATCAAACGCCTGAACTACAATGAACAGGTGCAGACGTCGATCTACCAGCGGATGATCAGCGAGCGCAAGCAGCTCGCCGAGATGTTCCGCTCGCAGGGCATGGGGGAGGCGGCCAAGCTGCGCGGGCGAAAGGAACAGGAACTGCGCGAGATCCGCTCGCTGGCCTACAAGCAGGTCCAGCAGATCCGCGGCGCGGCCGATGCGCGCGCCGCCGAGATCTATGCCGAGGCCTACAATGCCAGTCCGCAGGCGGCCGACTTTTACCGGTTCCTGCACACCATGGCGACCTACGAAAGCTCGCTCGGCGACGATACGATGGTCGTGCTGTCGACCGATTCGGACCTGTTTGAATTGCTCAAGGGCGCCGGCTCGGTCGGGGACGCCGCCGCGTTCGCCGCGCTGGCCGAACGGCTGCGGGATGAACTGCCCGCGACGACCGCGACGCTGGAGCTGGAACCGCTGCCGCGGCCAAATCCGCTGCCGGCCCCGTTGCCCGGACGGTTCCCGCCCGGATTGGAATCCGCGATCGGTCTCGACGCCGACGCTCCGACCACGCTGCCGGGCGAGGGCGACTGAACCGCGCGGCTCCAAGATTGCCTGATGGGGGGGAAACGGGGATAATCGGAACGGACCCCGCGCACGCCGGCCGGCTCGGTCAACTCTGACGGGGCGCGGGGCCTTCGCATCACCCATCAGACAGGAACCCTCATGTCGTCACCCAGCCTCCCGGCGCCGCCGGCGCTCAACGATCTACCCGACAAGACCGGCCATTTCGGCGAGTTCGGCGGGCGCTATGTTCCCGAAACGCTGATGGGAGCGCTGCTCGATCTGGAGCGGGAATACCTCGCCATCCGCGAGGATGCCGCGTTTCATGCCGAACTGAACGGGCTGCTGGCCGATTACGTGGGCCGGCCCACGCCGCTGTATGAAGCGCGGCGGCTGGCCGAGGAGCTCGGCGGCAAGGCGCGCATTTTTCTGAAGCGCGAGGACCTGGCGCACACCGGCGCGCATAAGATCAACAACACGCTGGGCCAGGCGCTGCTGGCGCGCCGGCTGGGCAAGCGGCGCATCATCGCCGAAACCGGGGCCGGTCAGCACGGCGTCGCGGCGGCCACCGCCTGCGCGCTGCTCGGTCTGGAGTGCGCGGTCTACATGGGCGAGGAGGACATGCGGCGCCAGGAGCTCAACGTCTTCCGGATGCGGCTGCTCGGCGCCGAGGTGGTGCCCGTCCTGAGCGGCTCGCGCACGCTGAAGGACGCGACCAATGAAGCGATGCGCGTCTGGATGCAGACGGTGGACGATACACATTACATCATCGGTTCGTGCGTCGGGCCCCACCCGTTCCCGATGATGGTGCGTGATTTCCAGTCGGTGATCGGCCGCGAGGTGCGCGCGCAATGCCTGGAAAAAACCGGCCGTCTGCCCGACGCCGTGCTCGCGTGCGTCGGCGGGGGCTCCAATTCGCTGGGCCTGTTCGCTCCGTTTTACGATGACCGCGACGTGCGGATGTTCGGAGTGGAGGCCGAGGGCGAGGGGATACTGACCGGACGCCATGCGTGCTCGATCACCACGCGGCGGATCGGCGTCTTTCACGGTTCGAAGAGCTACGTGCTGCAGAACGAGGACGGCCAGATCACGCCGGCGCACAGCATCTCGGCCGGCCTGGATTACCCCGGCGTCGGGCCCGAACATAGCTTCTATGCCGCGTCGGGCCGCGCCGACTACCTGAGCGTAAAGGACGACGAGGCGCTGGCCGCCACCCGCCAGCTCTGCCGGCTGGAGGGGATTCTGCCGGCGCTCGAATCGGCGCACGCGCTGGCCGCGCTGCCCAGGGTGCTCGCGCAATTGCCGGCCGGATCAACCATCATCGTCAGCCTGTCGGGGCGCGGTGACAAGGACGTTTACACACTGCGCGGCGTGATGCAGGAGGGCGAGGGATGAATCGGATCGACCGGATGTTTGCGGCGCGGCGGCGCGAAAGCCGTGCCGCGATGATCTTCTTCCTGACGGCCGGCTGTCCGGACCTGGAATCGACCGAGCAGGCGATCGACGCGCTGGCCGAGGCCGGCGTCGATCTGATCGAGCTCGGGATTCCGTTTTCCGATCCGATCGCGGATGGGCCGACGATTCAGCGCGCCTCGCAGGTGGCGCTGGAACGGGGGACGACAGTCAAGGCGATTCTGGATCTGGTGCGGCGTGTGCGCGCCCGGCACCCCGATCTGGCCTTGCTGTTGTTCACCGCCTACAACCCTGTTTTTCATTACGGCGAGGCGGCGTTCGTCGCGGCGGCGGCCGAGGCCGGGGCCGATGGCTTGCTGATTCCCGATCTGCCGCCCGAGGAGGCCGGCGAGCTGCGGCGGCTGGCCAGCGAGCGCGAACTGTGCGTTGTGTTCCTGGTGGCGCCCACTTCCTCCTCCGCGCGGGCGCGGGCCATCTGCGAGGCGTCGACGGGCTTCGTCTATTATATTTCGCTGCGGGGGGTCACGGGCGCCCGGGCGGAACTCCCCGCCGACATTGAAGAACGGCTGCGTGAGCTGAAGACTCTGACCGGAAAACCGGTCGCCGTCGGGTTCGGCATCTCGGGACCTGATCAGGCGCGCGCGCTGGTCCCGCTGTGCGACGGCATTATCGTCGGCAGCGCGCTGGTTCGGCTGATCGGGGAGCAGCCGCGGCCGACGCTGAGGGAGGACGTTCGCCGGTTCGCCGGCGAGATGTGCGCGGCGCTTGCCGAGGCCGCGACCGCCCGGTGAATGGCCGGTGTTGTGATCCCCTCCGTCCCCTTTTCTTCCCGCCACGTTTCACTGGCGCATTGCGCGGTGATGCGACAAGATTCAGTCAACTTGCGACTGAGAGCTGGGCCGCCGCAACGGCCAGACCCTGAACCATGAACCGGCTGAGTTTTCTTCACCTCGTTTCGATGTTCCTCATCTTCCTCGCGGCGCTGGCGTGGCCCGCAGTGCCGGTGCAGGCCCAGGAGCCCGAAGGCTCCGGTGAGGACGCGCCTTCGACGCAGACCATTCAGATCAAACTGCAGCCGGTCTTGAAGGAGACCCCCCAGCGGGTCAAGCTCGCGCCGGTGCGCAAGGGCGAGAGGACTCAGAGCGGCGCGGCCGAACCGCCCGCGTCCAGTGGACGGGCGACGCCGCCCCGGCGGGAGGCCCAACCCGCCGAACCCGCGGCCGATATCGTCCGCGTTGGTCCGGGCGCGCCGGCGGCCGACGATGTTGCTTCCGCGCTCGCGGCCCCGCCTTCGTCGGCGGCGCTCGACAACCTGCGACGCTTCGTCATTGAGCAGAAGGACTCGCCGCAAATTCCCGCCGTGCTGCTGCGGATCGGCCAGATCAGCCAGGTGTTGGGTGATATGGACGAGGCCGAGATGGCATATCAGGCCGCGGCGATCGTCGCCGAGTCGCCCGAAATTGTTTATTCGGCTACGCTGGGGCTGGCCGAAGCGGCCGCCGTTCGCGGCGATTTCGCCGCCGCCGCCGAACACTGGGAGACGCTCCGCTTTGAGTTTCCCGACCGGCCGGCGCCGATTGCCGCCGGCGCCGCGAACGCGCTGGCACTGACCGGCAGTGGGAAGTTCGACGCGGGGGGCGCCGCCTGGCGTGAACTGGCCGAGGTCGCCTCGGGCGATCCGACGGCGGCGGCGCCGCTGGCCGCGGCACGGCTGGGCGAAGCCCTGAATGCCGAACTCGCCGGGCGGGCGGACGAAGCCCGCGCGCTTTACGAGCAGGTCGTCGCCGCGGCCGCGGATTCGGCCGAGGCGCGGATCGCCCGCGGCCGCCTGGAAGATCTGGCCCGTCCGCTCGTGCCGTGAGCGGCCGCATCCGGCTTGACCTGGCCGGCGGCGACGGATCAAATTGAACCGGTTGCCGCCCGGCGGTCATTCTTTCCGGGGCCGCTCGATCCCAAGTCCGACATCCTTCCATGCGCACGGAACAGGAAAACCTCGCCGCTTCACTCTGTCACCTGTTCAACATCCTTCCGTTGTGGGGATTGTTGATCGCCGGCGCCATCTGGTTTCAATTGCGCGAGGAAAGCCGCCGCGTCGTCCTGCACGCGCAGCAGGCGATGATTTTCAATGTGATGGGCCTTGCGCTCGTCCTGATCTGGCTGCTCGTGGGCCTGCTGGCGAAGGTCGTCAAGTATGTCTCGCTGCCGCTGGGGCAGGGGCTGGTCCTGGTCAATAACGGCATCCTGCTGGTGCTGGGGGCGGCCTACGTCATCATCTGCCTGATGGGATTCGCGCGTTGCCTGGGGGGGCAATCGTTCCATTATCCGCTGATTAAGGTGGAGCGGTAGTGCCGCCGGCCACGCAATCGCCGCGGGTGCGGGAGGCGTGGCGCTGGCCGACACCGACGGGCGGCTGCTGGCCCACCTGTGGCGCGAGAGCCGCCAGCCGGTCTCGGGACGCCTGCTGAGCGACATCGACACGCTGCTGGAAGGATGCGATCTGACGCGCGAGGCGGTCGCGGCGGTGGCGGTGACGCTCGGGCCGGGGGCATTTACCGGGCTGCGCGTGGGCCTGGCCGTGGCCAAAACGCTGGCGCACGGATTGTCCGCGCCGCTGTTCGCGTTTTCCACGCTGGAGGCGGCGGCCTGGCGCACCGGTCTCGCCGGAGAGGCCGTTGCCGTGCTGCTTGACGCCCGGCGTGCGGAAGTTTATAGCGGCGTCTATCGGTTGCCGGAGGCGCCGTCGGGCGCGATGGAGGTTCTGCGCGAGGCGCGCGCCGAACCGCTCGCCAGCTTTCTGGAGGCGATCGGCCGGACGGACTGGCCGACGCTCCATCTGACGGGCCAGGGCGCCGATCTGTATCGCGAGGCGCTGGCTTCGGCCGCCGGCGTCGGCGAGCGGCTGCGCTTCGTCCCGCCGCCGCTGGACCGCCCCGGCGCCGACAGCGTCGCCCGGCTCGGCGCGCATGAGCTGGCCGCGGGCCGGGCCGGCTGCGATCCGCTGACGCTGGGACCGGTCTACCTGCGTGTCAGCGATGCCGAGAAGCGCCACCGGATCACCGCCAATCTGGAATGGACCGCGCGTTAGGGGATGGCGATGGATGCGGCAGAAGGCAGGGGAGGATATTACGCAGAAGGCGATGTGGATCACGAAAGGCACGAACGCGCACGAAAAGGGGGATGATCTGGTGGCGCGCGAAGGCGAGAAGCTGCGGCGGACGCGGCTGGTGGTTCGGAAGACGCCCCAGGGACGTCTCTCCTACGACCCTATCGTGGACGGAAGAGCAGAGCTTGCGGGGATCACGGCCGTTGCCGCACCGCCTCGGGAGGCGGAGTTGGGCAGACGGTTACCCGCAAGCTCCACGGTCAGTATTCGCCAGCTTTTGGAGGGCGTCAAGTTTTCAGCCGCGAGGCGTTCGTCACGATCGGGATGCCCAGCTTCGGGCGGCGCATCGGAGCGCGCCGGCACGAACCGACTCCATGGCGTCGAAGAGATCCGACTCGGCCGCCGTTGGGGGCGAGGACGAGGACGAAGGACGACATTAATCCCGTGAGACAAACGGGGCGGGGGGCTGGCAAGTCTGGTAGACTGTCGGCAACCGGCCCGCCGCCGGAGTCAAGGGCGTTGGGCCCCGCCCGCGGCATTCCACCCGCCCGCATTGGGAGTCAAAGATGAGCGGCACCCGCCAGTTGATGATCGGGGCTTTCGTGGTAGGCGGCCTGGTCCTGTTCACGGTGGTCACCGCCATGCTCAACGAGTGGGACTTCCTCAGCCAGCGGCACATTTACTACGGGATGTTCAAGAACGCGCGCGAACTGAATGTCGGCGCGCCGATCCTGGTTTACGGCTACCCCTCCGGGACGGTTGCCAGCATCCGGCTGGTGCCGGGCGAGTATCCGCTGATGGTCGAGATGAAGATCGACAAGAACATCGAGCTGCACGCCGACGCCAAGGTTCACATCATCAGCGCGAGTCTGATTGGCGACACGACGATCAACATCGACGCCGGGACGGAGGAGTTCGACGTGCTGCCGCCGGGCAGTCACATCGTGGGCACGTCGGGCAATGAACTGGAGGAAGTGGCGGCGGAAGTCGCCGACGAGCTGATCAGCACGCTGCGCGGAATCAACAATTACCTCTACGACCGGCAGACGCAGGACGATTTCAAGCGGATCGTCGGCAACCTGGCCACCGCCACCGAGAAGATGGATCAGACGCTGTCGATTGTGAACGAGGAATTCCGGCCGATGGTCGAAGCGATGATGGACAGCGCCACGAAGTGGAACGCGCTGGTCACCGATGCCCGTTCGCTGGTTCAGCGGGCCGACGAGCAGGTCAGCGTGATCAGCAGCCAGGTGGAAGGGACCGCCGCGGCGTGGGAATCGGCCGCCGGCTCGTTCAGCACCGAACTCGAGGAGACGAGCGCGGCCATTCAGGAGCTCTCCGCCAGCCTGAACCAGACGGCCGGGCGCCTCGATGAACAAATCGAGATGAATGCCGGGCGGATCGAGCAGACGCTCGAGGAGCTGAAGACCGTCGCGCGCTCGATCCGCGAGATGGTCGACCAGGTGCAATCCGGCCAGGGGACGCTGGGCAAGCTGATCACCGATTCGGGGCCGTTCGATCGCCTCAACCAGTTGCTGACGGCGCTGTCGAACACGCTGACCGGCAGCCGGGCGCCGATGTTCAACCTGGGCGAGGGGGGAAGCGCGGGGACAGCGCCCGGGCGGCCGACCGCGCCGTGAAGCCCGCGCCGATCATCTTCCTCGTTGTGCTGGGGGCGTACGCGTTGACGGCCGGCGGGCATCTGTACTCGCCCGACGAGGAGATTCTCTATCGGATGACGCGCGCACTGGCGACCGGCCCCTCACTGGCTATCGAACCGCTGGGGGATTTCGCCACGCGCCAGGGCCGCGACGGACGGTATTACGGACAATACGGGATCGGCCAGCCGCTGCTTGCCGTTCCGTTCTACTGGGCCGGCCGCGCGGTGGCCGGCCTGGCCGGGCGCAGCCAGTGGAACCGGCTCTACGGGCCGAGCGGCACGGCGCCGCACGTCGTCGGCGAGGAACCGACCGCCGCCGCCTACGCCACGCGCTGGGCGCTGTCCTGGTTCAATATCCTCCTGGGCGCGCTGCTCGCGGTGCTGCTCTACGGTGTTTGCGTCGAGACGACCGGCCAGCGGGAGGCGGCGGGCGCCGCGGCGCTGCTGTATGCGCTGGGGTCGCTGGCCTGGCCGCACAGCCGCCCGTTCTTTACGGAGAGCTGCGCCGCGTTTTTCATTCTGCTGGCGTGGTGGGCGTTGCTGCGCGCCCGCCGCGGGCGGGTCGTGCGGTGGTGCGCCGTCGCCGGGGCCGCCGCCGGCTACGCCGCGCTCGTGCGCAACGATTCGGTGCTGGCCTACCCCGGGCTTGCAATCCTCCTGCTGGGTCCCGCGGCGTGGGGCGCCCGCGCGGAGGGCCGGCCCGCCTGGCGGGCGTGGGCGGCGTTCTGCGCTCCCGCGCTGGTTTGCGGCGTCATCCTGCTGGGGATGAACGTCGTGCTCTACGGCGGGCCGTTCGAATCGGGCTATGCCGATCAGCCCGAGGGGCTGGCCTTCACCACGCCCGTCCTGGCGGGCTTGTACGGGCTTCTATTCAGCATCGGCAAGGGGCTGTTTTTCTTCTCGCCGGCGCTGGCGCTGGGTTTCCTTGGCTGGCGTCCGCTGGCGCTGGCGCAGACCGACCGGCGCCGGCTGATGCTCTGGGCGCTCGCCTTTGTCATCGCCGTCCCGCTGGTTGTCCACGCCAAGTGGCAGAACTGGTCGGGGGGGTGGTGCTGGGGGCCGCGCCACATCTTCCTGATTCACCCCTTCCTGGCGATTCCGATCGCCGCGTGGCTGGCGCGGCCGTGGGGTCCCCCGACGCGGGTGATCCTGCTGGTCGCGCTGATCGTCGGCGGGGCGGTGCAGATCCTGGGCGCCTCACAGGATTTCATCCGCTTCTATCGCGATCATTTCCGCCGCTCGCCCCACACGTTCTTCGTCGTTTATGATGATTACGACCGGATGTACTGGGAGTCGTTCTTCCAGCTCTACTCCCGGCCCGAGCCCGATCCCCGGATTCCGCTGCAGCCCGTGGCGCTTTATCCCCCCGCCCCGACGCAGGATTCGCTCTACTTTCCGCAGCGGAGCGTCTGGGCGGCGTATCCGCGCATGATCCGGGAGGAGGGGATCGACAATTTCTGGGTGCGGCTGGCCGGGCTGGGCGCCCGCCCGCGCGCGTCCGATGCCCCCGAGACGCGAATCCAACCATGAGCACGCGCATCATCGCCGGTCAGCGCCGCGGCATGATCATCCGCACGCCGCGGGGGCGGCAGACCCGCCCGACGCTGGGTCGCGTGCGCGAATCGCTGTTCATGATCCTGGCGCCGCGGCTGGAGGGAGCGCGCGTGCTGGACCTGTTCGCCGGCAGCGGCGCGCTCGGGCTGGAGGCCCTGAGCCGCGGAGCGGCCTGTTGCGTGTTCGTCGATCAGGCGCATGGGGCGATCGCCGCGCTGCGCGCCAACGTCGCCAAACTGGGCTGGCGCGACCGCGCGGAAATCGTCGCGCATAATGCCCTGCGCTGGCTCGCCGCGCCGCCGCGCCGCCCGTTCGATTTGATTCTGCTCGATCCGCCCTACGGCGCGGAAACCGCCGGCCGCGCGCTGCGGCGATTGGCCGACGCGCTGGATGCCTGGCTCGCGCCGGACGGCGTGGTCGTCGCCCAGATCGGGCGCCGCGATCCGCTCGACGAGGCATACGGCGCGTTGCGCGCGTTCCGCTGGGAAAGTTACTCCGAGACGCGGATCGGCTTTTTCCGCCGCGCCGAGGAGGCGTGACGCATGCACGACGAAGCCGCCCCCACGCCGATCCACATCCCGTGGCAATTCCTCGGCCTGATCAGTTTCCTCGCCCTGTCAATGGCCCTGGCGCAGGTCCTCTACATGCGCAAACAGATCGACGAAGAACTGGAGCGGGCCGCCGCCAGTATGAGCAGCAGCCCGCGCATGGCGTATCAGGATTTCCATCATGTCCTGGAGGGAAGCGATCTGTTGACGCTGGGCCGGATCAGCGAGGCGCGCAATCAGTTCATCGACCGGCTGGACGAGGCGGTCAAGCGACCGTTGCGGCTGCGCCCCGCCCCCGAATCGGCCTACAGTGTCGCCCGCGAAGCGATCGACATCCTGCAGGAGCTGGAGCACGAATACGGCGTCGACACCGAAATCACGCGCAACCTGATCGTGATTGCGGTCAAGGAATCGGCGCAAAGCCAGCTCGAGGAGGGAACGCTTTCCGGCTGGCAGGGCTTGCAGAGCTTCTTCCGCGCGCTGGAGGCCAAGGGACTCGTGCCGCGGCATCTTATCGAGAACTATGACGAGTGGATTGCGAACATCCGGAACGTCGAGCGGCGGCCGCTGGGTCTGCGCGACGCGATCCACCGCGTGGCGCAATGCCTGCAATTGGCGTTCAATCAGTTGCCGCCGCTGAGCCCGGCCTCGGCGGGCCAGCCGCCGGTCGCGCCGTTGCCGTTTCCGTTGTCCGACGACGGGCTGATCCTGGCCGACCGCCATTTGCGCGAGGGCTTGATCGCCCTGCGGCAGTTCGATTACGACTTTCCCGATCCGCCGACGCCCGAGCCGATCCTGCTCCAGCTGCGCGGCCAGATCCTGTTCAATCGGGCCTCGATGAAACTGGCTCACGTGCGCGAACGCGGCCGGACGCCGCTGCAGCTCGGCACCGATTTCATCACCGATTCGATCCTGCGGCCTCCCGGGGCGCAGCTTGCCGAGGTCCCGCCGCCTCACCGAATGTACGAACTGTTTCTGTCGCACACGCGCGCCGAGTTTGAGGAAGCGATCCGCGCGTTCGACGCCGCCGTCGGACTTGATGAATCGCTGCGTCAGGCCTATCTGGCGCTGAGCTATGCCGAGCTGGCGATGCTGGACGAACTGGAGCAAATTGACCCGGGGACGAATCGCGCGCTGAGCGAGGAACGGATCGCGCAGGTCACGGGCGGGGTCGGCCGACGGGTCATCGACCAGTTGCGCCAGCGCAACCAGCCGCTGATGATTGTCCGGATGCCGTGGGATTAGCGGAGGCAGAGCAAGATGCGTGGGCCGAGTTCGAGAGCGAGGAACAGGAGGGACGCGTGGGGGGCGTTTGGTCTCAGTTCTTCTGGCGGCGGCGGAGATTAGTGAAACAGGCGGCGAAGACTGCGGATCACCGCCACGGCCGGGCCCGGCCGACGGTGAGCACGCAGCGTCGCCATTTCCTCCTTGAAGCAGGCGTCGCAATAACAGTGGGAGATGTCGCGGTGGGTCAGTTCGGTCAGGCGCGGATAGAGCCAGCGGCCTTCCTTCCAGATTCGGCGACACTTGCAGCACTGGCGGATCATCTGGGTGGTTCCTTCCGAGCGGTGGATCCCCGGGCTTTCCCTGACCAGAGGGTGGAGCATTTTAAATGCCAATCGTCAAGGATCCGCAATCAGCCATCCAAGTCACTGATTTTATGGTAGTTATCTGGAGTTTAGCCGGTCGGCATAAAATCACACATTGTGCTCAGGAAATCTCACAATCGATGACCGTTCCATCAAAATGAGAGATGCGATCTCGGGATCTGGAGGGCCGGTGAAAAAAAATCGGGGGGATCGCGATCGAAATCAGTGGAAAAGAGCGAGTCGACAACTGCGATTCCGAGGCCGTGGCAGCTGCGTCAAAAAAGCTCGTCCCCGAGGAGCGGATGTGTCAAAACTCTACCACGGCCCGGCCCGGCGAAAGCGCGCAGGCGAACGGCAAGCCACCGTAAAATGAAGATTCCGAACGCCTCATGCCCTCGACGGCGGGCTTGCGCGGCGGTATATTATTCGCTAAAAGGACCGGGCGTGGGGGACGATTTGTATCGTGCACTGCTCCATTTCCGGTTCATTTTCAGATGAACGACCTGCTTCGCGCGGGCGCGGCTCGCATGCGGCGCAACATGTCGCGCTCGCCGCTGTCTAATTCATCGAAAGGACCGCCTGAACGCATGGCCGAGCACGAAATGCTTGACGAGTGGATCGAACAGGAAGGGCCGATGACCGAAGTGGTCGTCTCCAGCCGCGCGCGCCTGGCGCGCAATCTGAAGGGGGTGCCGTTTTCACCGCGGGCGAACGAGTCGCAACGCCAGTTCGTGGCGCAACGCGTGCGGCAGGCTTTCGAGCAGCATGACGAGCTGGCGGGCTACCACCAACTGGATCTGGCCTCGCTGCCGGCTGATGAGCGCGTCCGGCTGCGCGAGAGCCACCTCATTTCGCGGGAGATGGAGAAAGGGGGCGTCGGCCGGGTGGTGCTGCTGGGGCCGCGGATGGATACGTCGGTGATGGTGAACGAGGAAGACCACCTGCGGATGTCGGTGCTGGTCTCGGGATTCCGCGTCGAGGAAGCTCACCGCCGGATTCTGGCCATGGAGGAGAAACTGGAGCAGTCGCTGCCGTTCGCCTATTCGGAGAAGTTCGGCTATCTGACGGCGTGCCCGACCAACACGGGGACCGGCCTGCGGCTGTCGGTGATGCTGCATCTGCCGGCGCTGGTGATGACCGAACAGATCGAGCGGACGATGAGCCCGCTGGGCAGCTTCGGGCTGGTGGTCCGCGGGGCGTATGGGGAGCACTCCGAGCATACGGGGGATCTGTTTCAGATCTCCAACGAAGTGACGTTGGGGAAAACGGAGCAGCAGATCATGGAGATCCTCAACGAGGTCGTGCGTCAGGTGATCGACCGCGAACTGGCGGCGCGCCAGGCACTGCGTGAACAGGCACGAATCAAGCTTGAGGACATCGTGTGTCGCGCGGTTGGTTTGTTGTCTTCCGCCCGCATGATCGATTCGAACGAGGCAACGGCGCTGCTGTCGCGGGCGCGACTGGGCGTCGGCCAAAGCTGGTGTTCGATTCCGTTGGATCATGCGCGATTGAGCCGGCTGTTTATTGAAGTGCAGCCCGCCCATCTGCAATTCCGCGAGGAGACGCAATCGCCGGAGGAACGCGACCTGGTGCGGGCCGAGATGCTGCGCGCGATGTTCGGAGAGAACTGAGGGCGATGGGTGGCCGGTTTGACACTTTTGGCGGGCAGGTATAGAATGTCAGGGGCGAGCAGGTTTTGTGTCGATCGGGATTCATTATCGCCCCTCCGGCAGCCGAAGAAGAAATAATGGAGGGCCGCATCAGGATCACAACCTTGGAACGACTGATCGATGTGATTGCAGACCATGGAAGGAGTGGCTCACCCCCCTGACTTTGAAAACCGTTCCCGTGGATCGCAGGCCGAGCCGACAGGTCATTTTGGGTGGGGAGGATGAAACATCATGATCGACAAGACCCCGTACACACCAGGGATGCGAGAGGTGCTCAAGCTCTCCAAGGCCGAAGCCGGCCGCCTGGGTCATGATTATATCGGGCCGGAGCACTATCTGCTGGGCGTGATCCGCAAGGGCGACGGCCTGGCGATCCAGACGCTCATGAACCTCGACGTCGACCTGGAAGACGTCAAGATGGAGCTGGAGCGGATGGTCGAAGTCGGCAAGGGGCCGACCGTCGGGCTGTTCTCGCCCAATGCCGATGCCAAGCGTGTGCTGGAGACCAGCAAGCAGATCGCCAACGAGATGAAGCACGGGTGGGTGGGGACCGAGCACCTGCTGCTGGCGCTGATCAAGGAAGAGCACACGCTGGCGAGCAAATGCCTGCGCCAGTTCGGCGTCGATTACGAGAAGGCCAAGAAGGAAGTGATCACGGTCATCGAGGGGAGCAGCACGGCCTCGACCAAGAGCAAGGAATCGTTTGAGAAGAGCAAGACGCCGGCGCTGGACATGTTCGGGCGCGACCTGACGCAACTGGCGAAGGAAGCGAAGCTGGATCCGGTGATCGGCCGCGAGGAGGAGATCGAGCGGATTCTGCAGATCCTCTGCCGGCGGACGAAGAACAACCCGATCCTGCTGGGCGAGCCGGGCGTGGGCAAGACGGCGATCGTGGAGGGCCTGGCGCAGAAGATCGTTTCTGGCGACATTCCGGAACTGCTGCGCGACAAGCGGCTGCTGTCGCTCGACCTGGCGGCGATCGTGGCCGGCACGAAGTATCGCGGGCAGTTCGAGGAGCGGCTCAAGGCGATCATGCAGGAGATCCGGCGCAATCCCGACGTGCTGATCTTCATCGACGAGATCCACACCCTGGTGGGTGCGGGTGCGGCCGAGGGCGCCATCGATGCCGCCTCCATCCTCAAGCCCATGCTGGCCCGGGGCGAGCTGCAGACCATCGGCGCCACCACGCTGGACGAGTACCGCAAGTACATCGAGAAGGACGGGGCGCTGGAGCGGCGGTTCCAATCGATCACGATCGACCCGCCGACCATCGACCAGACCGTCCAGATCCTGAAGGGCCTGCGCTCGCGCTACGAGCAGCATCACAACGTGATCATCTCGGATGAGGCGATCGAACAGGCCGCCGTGCTGTCGGACCGGTATGTGACCGACCGGTTCCTGCCCGACAAGGCGATCGACGTGATCGACGAAGCGGGAGCCCGCGCGCGGCTGCAGGCGACCAGCAAGCCGCAGGAGATCAAGGACCTGGAGCAGGAGGTCGCCGAGCTCGACGAGCAACTGCGCGTGCTGGCGCACAAGCAGGAATTCGAGAAGTGCGCGGAATTGAAGGAAAAGAAGGAACAGATCCGCCAGCGGATCGACGGCCTGATGCGCGAATGGGGCAAGGCCAAGGAAAGCAAGGAGAACGTGCAGGTCATCGGCGAGAAGAACGTGGCCTACATCGTTTCGAAGTGGACCGGCATCCCGGTGATGCGCCTGGAGGAGGAAGAGACGCAGAAGCTGCTGCGGATGGAAGAGGAGCTGACCAAGCGGGTCGTCAGCCAGAGCGACGCGATTTCGGCGATCGCCAAGGCGGTGCGGCGCGCGCGGTCGGGGCTCAAGGATCCGAAGCGGCCGACCGGGAGTTTCATCTTCCTGGGCCCGACGGGCGTGGGCAAGACGGAGTTGGCCAAGGCATTGGCCGAGTTCCTCTTCGGCGACGAGGATGCCCTGATCCGGATCGATATGAGCGAATACATGGAGAAATACTCCGTCAGCCGTCTGCTCGGGGCGCCTCCGGGCTATGTCGGTTACGAAGAGGGCGGCCAGCTTACGGAGAAGGTGCGCCAGAAGCCCTATTCGGTCGTGCTGCTGGACGAGATTGAGAAGGCGCACCCGGATGTCTACAGCCTGCTGCTGCAGGTCTTCGACGACGGCCGCCTGACCGATTCGTGGGGCCACATCGTCGACTTCCGCAACACGGTGATCATCCTGACGAGCAACATCGGGACGCGCCGGTTGAAGAAGTCCGGGACGCTCGGCTTCAACGCGGGCGACGAGATGCTCGACTACGAGGGTCTGAAGGGGAAGGTGCTCGGGGAATTGAAGAAGGCGTTCAACCCTGAGTTCCTGAACCGGCTGGATGAGGCGATCGTCTTCAAGTCGCTCGAAAAAGGCGACATTGAGAAGATCGTCGACATCATGATGGATCGGCTGAACGACCGCCTGGTGGATCGCGGCATTGTGATCCACCTGGATCAGGAGGCCAAGGACTTCCTGGTCGAGCAGGGCTACGACAGCGAATATGGCGCGCGGCCGATGCGGCGGGCGATCCAGAAATACATCGAAGATCCACTCAGCTCGCTGATGATCACCGGCGAGGTGCCCGACGGGGCCGATGTGAACGCCACGCGGAAGAAGGATGCCGACGAGCTGGAGTTCACGGTGAAGGTCAACAGCGGCCAGCGGGAAAAAGTGGGCGCGAAGAGCGCCGGCGGGGATTGAAACCAGACGGCCGGTCAGCGGATGCTGGAATGCGAACGGCCCGGGCGGCACTGCCCGGGCCGTTTCGCGTGCGGGTGCGTGTGGGGCGACGTTATAAGATGTTAAGATCTTATACTTCGTTCGCCTCGGGGCGGTTCGTTTGTCGTTATTTTGAGAAAGCCGGCTCAGCCCCCGTTGCCGTTGCCGCAGGGGTGGGGGTTGTCAGGTTTCGGGTCCTTGCCGGGGTGCGGCTTCTTCTTCGCGTTCGGGTCGTCGCGACCATTCTCGGCGGCCTGATTCATCTCGCCGATGAGTTCGGTCATGGAGAGCTTGCGGGGTGACTCCTCGCGCGACATGACTGTTGTCCTCCGAAGAAAAAGGATAACGAACTCAAACGAGATCCCCTCTCCTTCTGCTGCAAATTACTTAAATCAAAGTTTCGATCTTGTCAAGCGGGCAGCGGCGTCGAGGCGGGAATTTCAAGGAAAACATCTTTCTCGGCGGCGTAAGTCCTTTTATCAGAAGGGCTGCCGGCGACCGGAGGGCGACCGGCGATCCGGGATCTGAGGGGCGACGCAGGGCAAAGCGGGATTACCGAAACGTGTTAAATATTGAACCGAGAAATCGGTTCTCGCGTCGGGCGCAACCTAACCGTGGGTTGAATGGCTGCCCGGCGGCCATTCAACCCACGGCTTGGATATCAACAGCTGGCGCGCTTCCTGATACGCGGCTTACGGAAAGTGATCCTGGTTTCAGCCGGGGGGTGGCCGGGGTTTGCGCTTCACAACACGTGGGGGTTTCGCATAGTGAGCAGCGCGCCATCGTTTTCCGGCGCGCCGGCAAACGGGGGGAAAGCCACCGACGCGGGGCCGATCACGCCGATGCCGCCACCTGGAATCCGGGCGATCCGTCCGCTGTTGAGCGCGCTGGCCGCGCTCATTTTCATGAACATGGCGGTTGTGATAGGCTGAGTCGTCCGGCCGAGGCGATGGCGATCTACGAACGGATGCCGGCGCTTGACCCGGAGAACGTGGGGGGTTGGAATAACTACGCGGAGGCGCGCGGCGAGGCCCGGCCGGATCATCCACTGCTGCGGCGGGCGTTGGCGACCCATCCGGCCGACGCGCGGATCCAGGCCGTGGCGCGCCAGTGGGGCGCGTCGCCAGCCCAACGCGATCCGGCATGAGCGGGGAAGGCGCGACGCGCGATCAACTGCCTGAGCAAGGAGAGACGAGATGAAGACGGTGGGAGTTTGCCTGTCGGGATGCGGCTATCTGGACGGCGCCGAGATTCAGGAGGCGGTGTTGACGCTGCTGGCGATCGATCAAGCGGGGGCGCGGGCGTACTGCTTTGCGCCGGACAAGGAACAGAGCGACGTGATCGATCACCTGACCGAGACGGCGATGCCGGGCAAGGTGCGCAACGTGCTGACGGAAAGCGCGCGGATTGCCCGCGGGAAAATCGAGAACCTGGACCGGGTGCATGCCGCCGACCTGGACGCGCTGGTTTTCCCGGGGGGGTATGGCGCGGCGAAGAACCTTTGCACGTTCGCGGCGGAGGGCGCCGAATGCCGCGTTGATCCCGAGGTGGAGCGGCTGGTGCGCGAAGTGGTCGATACGCGCCGGCCGATCGCCGCGATCTGCATCGCGCCGGTGATCGTGGCGCGCGTGCTCGGGCAGCTCGGCCTGCACCCGCGATTGACGCTGGGAACCGACGCCGGGCTGCTGGCGGCGCTGGAGGCGATGGGGGCCGAGCCGGTGCAGTGCGGCGTGACCGAGTGCGTCGAGGACGAGCCGTTCAGGATCGTATCAACGCCGGCCTATCTGCTCGGGCAGGGGCCGGGCGAGGTGTATCAGGGCATTCGCGGCGCGATCGAGCGGCTGCTGGCGATGACGGGCTGAGCGATGCTCCCGCTGCGCGACAACATTCCGCCCCGCACGCGTCCGCTTGCTAATTACCTGTTGATTCTGGTTACCAGCGTTTGCTTCATCGGTCAGTTCCGGGCGGGCGACGGCGAGGCGGGCCAGCGGATCGTCGAGACTTTCGGCCTGATTCCGGCGCGGGTAATCTACCCCGAGGCGGCGCTGCTGATGCCGGAGGAGCGGGTCGTGATGACGCGGCTGGGGCCGCTGGTCGAGCAGACGACACGGCGCATCCCGCCGCTGCCGTTCAGCCCGCTGTGGACGTTCCTCACAAGCATCTTTCTGCACGGCGGCCTGCTGCATTTTCTGGGCAACATGTGGTTTCTCTTCATCTTCGGCGACAATGTCGAGGACCGGCTGGGACACGCGCGCTATCTCCTGTTCTACCTGGCCTGCGGCGTGCTGGCGGGGTTGGCGCACTTCAGCTTTCAGATGGAATCCATCGTGCCGACGATCGGCGCGAGCGGCGCCATCGCCGGCGTGATGGGGGCGTATCTGGTGCTCTATCCACACGCACGGGTGCTGGCGATCGTGCCGGTGTTCGTGCTGCTCTACACGGTGGTCGTGCCGGCGCCGATCTTTCTCGGCGTCTGGTTCCTGATTCAACTGGTTCAGGGCGCGATCGGGCTGGGATCGCTGGAGATGGAAGGGGTGGCCTGGTGGGCGCACATCGGCGGGTTCGCGGCGGGCATCGCCGCGGTGATCGTGCTCAAGGCGCTCGGTCAATTGCGGCCGCCCGTGAAACACATCATCCCGGGGACGCGCCACATGCGGGGGATCCGGGCGCGTTTCTGAACAAAGCGGCTACCGGGGCGGGGTGACGTAGATGGCGTGGAGCAGGAACCCGACCGTTCGCGGGTCTCCGGCTTCGGGTTGGTAGACCTCGAGAGAGTAGACCGGGTGGCGCAGTTCGAGGAGCGGCTGCTCCAGCGGCCGGTCGATCTGGATCGGAATTTCGAGATGGAACCAGGTCGGGGGCAGCGGCTGCTCGAAGGTCCGCTCTTCGCCCCGGAAGCGGAGTTGGAGCGTCGTGATTTCGGTCGGGAAGGGGTTGCGCAGGCCTTCCAGATGGAGGGTGTAGCTGCCTGGTGAAATGGCGCCGCGCAGCGGAGCGAGGGCCAGTTCAGTGCGGCTCCAGCGCAGCGCCGCGCGGTTGGCGTCGGATTCGAGATTGTTCCAGCCGTCGCGCATGGCGAGATCGTGGGCATCCATCCGGAGCAGGGTGTCGGCGGGGAAATCCCTGGGGGCGGTGTTGTAGCCGAGTTGCCACAGCGCGCGGGCGGCCGTTGGATCAAAGCCCTCCAGCCGGTGCGTCACGAACTGGGTGTAACTCGGGACGGGGAACCGATAGGCCTGCTGCGCTGCGGCGAGCTTGCCGGCGCTGACGAAAGCCAGAATCACGGCATCGCGTTCACGCTCCACGCCCCCCCACTGGTTCAGCCGGAGGATCGTCAGCTCGTCGGTTCCGTCGGGGACATTCGCGATCTCTTCGATCCGGTGCACGTTGTAGGCCGCCAGGCTGTCGGCGAAATACGGGATCAGCTCCGACGGCGTGGCGTAAAGATCGGACCCGGGGGGCGGGAGGTGGCTCTCGGGGAGCTGGATCCAGTTGGCGAGGCCCCCGCGCGATTCGATCGAGATCTCCATCGCCAGCGCGACGGCGGACGAGGCGAACCAGGGGAGCATCATCAGCCACGCGAACCGATTGGGCAGCGCGAGCCGCCGCGCGGCGAGGGTGACGGCGGCGGCCAGCCCGACCGCCCAGATGCCGACCGGCATGGCCGCGTAGCGCGTTCCGTCGAAGGCCGGGATTGCGGTCAGGCGGTCGATCAACCAGATCGTCAGGGTGAAGAGGAACGGGATCAACACCCCGGCGAGCGGGACGAAGAGGGAAGGGGAGGGATCGACGCGCGGGCCGCCGCGCGGGCGAAATCGGGCATACAGAACTATGGACAGCGGCGCCAGCGCCGACAGCGCCGCCAGCCATTGGAACAGTCGCAAACCCTCGGCGGCGAAATGCGGACCGGCAACCGGCCCCAGCGGATACCACAGCAGGAACACGCGCAGCAGATTCGGCAGGGTCGGGGGCGTCGCCCACTCGACCAGCGTCCCGGCCTTGTGGGCCACATTGCTCGGCACGAAGAGCAGCCACGGCAGGAAGGCCAGGATGATGAACAGATGACTGTGCGCGCCGGCCCAGAGGAATAGGGCGGCGGATTTGTCGCGCATCCCCTGGCGGGCGATGATGATCCCCGACAACAGCAGCCAGGAAATTCCCAGGAACAACAGGACGAACGACGCGAGGAGATGGCACCAGAGGGCCAATGCGCCGCACAGGAAGTAGACAATCCAGCCGGCGGTCGCCGCGGCCCGGGGGAGTTCATTCCATGGCCGGCCGGCGCCGCGCCGCGTCAGGCGGAACTGCCACGCCAGCAACAGAAACATGATCAGAAGCGCGGGAAGGGCGAGGGCGTAGCCGCGCATGTTGCGCGCGTGAAGCAGCATTTGCACGGAAGCGGCGAGCGCCCAGCAGGCCAGCGTGCCGCCGGAGGGCCCGAGCAGGCCGCGCAGAATGACCCAGGCGAAGAGCAGCATTGTGATCCAGCCGAGCGTGCCGGGCAGGCGGCTCCAGAAAACGCCCGGCGCGATTCCCAGTTCCCGGCCGATCCGGTTCCAGGTTTTCAGCAGGATGTAGTAGCCCGGGGGATGATCGTCGACGGCGGTCATGTCGACCAGGTCTTCCAGCTCGTGGTGCGCGAGCATCAGCGAATAGATT
Source organism: candidate division BRC1 bacterium ADurb.BinA292 (assembly GCA_002068205.1). GTDB lineage: Bacteria > Sumerlaeota > Sumerlaeia > MVZB01 > MVZB01 > MVZB01. Next base: position 5,353 of record MVZB01000004.1, on the reverse strand, counting down.
TCGTCGCACCAGAGGCTGGCCTCCTGGGCATTCCTGAGGAGCTGAAGGGGAACGAAGACGACAAGGATCAGGAGCAGGCCGGCGGCCGAGCGCAGAAAGGCGCGGATTTTCGGGTCGGCGGAGGCGTCGGAATCAGGCATCGGCGACTTTCCAGGGTGGGATCGCGGAATGCAAGGTGGTCGCTCGGCACGCGAGAGCCAGCGTGAAGGAGGAGCTGACGCTAGTCGACTTCATCGGGATCCTTTGTGTCCTCCAGATCGGAAGCGCGCGCGAGAAGCGGCTCGCCATTCTGGCCGAACAGTTCGACCGCACTGGGCGTCAGGATTTTGCAGAGCCCCTGGTAGAGCGGGGAGCAGAAGAAGACGCCGCGGCGGGCGAGGCGCCGGTAGGTCCAGCCGCGCGGGGCAGGGTAGTCGGCCAGTTCCAGCGCGGTGTTGCCGGGGTAGTCGCGCACCAGCTTGGCGATCATCCCGAGCGTCCGCCGGTTCTCCTCGGCCAGTCCCAGGCGGACGCGGCCGACGCGCGTGGCCTGATCCTCCATGTCGCAGAGGCGCCAGATCCCGTCGGCATCGAACAGCAGCATGCCGTCGCGGCGATTGAGCCGGCCGGTCAAAAAGACTTCGGTACCGGGTTCGAGGCAGGATTGGGAGACCTCGGCGATGCGCTGGGGCAGCGTGACCGCGAGCCCTTCGAGGTCGACCAGCCGGTCGCCCTCGCGGCCCAGGAGGGGACTGCGCTCCTCGACGGCGCAGACCAGGCCGGTGATGCGGATGTCCTTGCCCAGGTGGCGGCGGTTGATCCTTTCGATCGGGATCGGCGCGAGATGTTCCAGGACAATCCGGAAGCGTGCGACCGGGTCGATGGAGAGGAAGAAGCCGAGGGCCTCGGACTCGCGCTGCAGCTTCTCCCAGGCGTTCCACTCGCGGACGTCGGCCACCGGCTCATCGGCATCGGGCTCGGTCTCCCACTCCTCCAATTCGAAAAGCGTGGCCTGGCGGTGAAGGGGATCGGCGGCCGATTCGCGCTCGCGGGTTCGCTTCTGGAGGCGCGCGATGACGGCGTCCATCGCAGCGCGATTGGGATCGAGCGCGTCCATCGCCCCCGAGGCGATGAGCGCGCGCAGGATACGCAGATTGACGATGCGCGTGTTGACGCGTTCGCAGAAGTTTTCCAGCGTGGTGAAATTGCCGCCGGAGCGGACGGCGTGGACGTTTTCCCAGGCGCGTTCGCCGAAGCCGCGGATGGCCGACAGCCCCAGGCGGATCGAATGGCCGTGAATCGTGGTGTCCCACTGGCTGAGGTTGATGTCGGGGGGGAGGACGTCGAATCCAGCGCGGCGCGTCTCGCGGATCAGCGCCGAGGGGTTCTGGTGCGATTCGATGACGGCGTCGATCGCGGCGGCGTAGAACGCCAACGGGTAGTTGGCCTTCAGGTAGGCGCACTGATAGGACAGGAGGACGTCGGGGAGTTCCTCGCTCAGTTCGTGGGGGCGTTCCTCGCCCGGCCGGACCATGCCCGATTCGGTCTTGACCCGCAGCAACTGGAGCAGGTTGGCGGGGGCGTGCTTGCGCAGCATCACGCGCAGGGTGACGTTCTCGAGTGGCGGGATGCCGCTGACATCACCGCGCTGGAGCAACTCGTAGGTGGGCCGGTCGTCGAGGGGAATCTTGGCGAAGTTCAGGCCCGGATTCTGGGAATGCGCGGCCTGCATTGCCTTGTCGAGGATATCGAGCAGGCCGTGGGGGACGAACAGCAGGCGCGCCAGCCCGAGCCGGTCGATCGCCGGCTCCTCGAGGCCGCTGACGACGCGGCCCTGGGTCGAGCGGAGGCGGGGGACCATCCATTCGAGCGGTTCGCCGCTGAGGGCGTAGCGATCGCCGGCGCCCTGCCAGCCGCGGGGACGGGGGGCGAGCCGGGCGGCGATGTCGCCGAGAAACGCGGGATCGCGCCAGCGGCGCGAGCGGGTCGATTCGGCCAGTTCATCGAGCCGCTGGGCGGCGCCGGCCGAACGCAGGCGGGCCTTTTCGCGATGGGTCAGCCGGCGTTCTTCGTCGGTCATCGAGGCCCAGTTGGCCAGTTCATTGATCATCTGATCGCGGCGCAGGTCGATGACGCGGCCGATCTCAACCAGGTGATCCTCGCCGAACGTCTCGCGCAGCCACTGTAGAATCGAGGGGACGGCGCTGCGCGGGACCTCGATGCAGATCGGCGGAAAGAGCTCGCCCTCCGAGACCAGGCTCTTGGCGACAAGCTTGTACTGCAGCGGATCGATCAGCGAGATGCCCAGGCAATAGGCCAGGACGGAGGAAACGGCGCGCGAACGACCGACGCCGCGCGAAATCCCTTTTTCATCGAGGAACTGCACGATCTGGTGGTTGAGCAGCAGATAGGGAGCGAGGTTGTTTGCCTTGACGTCCTCCAGTTCGCGATTGACGCGCTGCTTAAGGGACTCGGTGATCTCGCCATAGCGTTGCGTGGCGCCGCGGATGACCAGGTCGAACAGATAGGAATTGGGGTCGAAGCCGCGTTCCAGGTCGAGCGTCGGATAAGCCCGGCGGATCCGTCCCGGACGCCAGGTGCAGCGCCGGGCGAGCGCCCCGGCCTCGTGGGGAAGCTCCTCATACTCATCGGTCCAGCGGCTCAGCAGATCATCCTCGCCCCACAGCGCGGGGAGGCTTTTCGGGTCGCCGGGCGGTCGATAGGAGCGAGACGGGGCGCCGTACGGATGATCGAGATAGACGGCGGCGGCGGCGTCGCCCGGTTCAGGATAGCGGACCTGCGGGGCGGCGATGGCGCGCGCGCCGACGAACCGCGCCAGCGGCAGCGTCATTCCGGCCGCCTCGATCAGCTCCTCGGATTGCAGAGAAAAACCGTAGACCAGCTCCCGGCCAAAGAGGTCCCCCGCCCGCTTGAGAAACAGCTCGGCCTTGTCGCGTTCGCGCAGGCGGACCAGTTCGAGCAATTCGCCATCGGGGGGGAGGACGGGGAAGAGCCCCTGGACACGGTCGTGCAGGTCCTCGGCGCGCAGCGGCCGGCGATCGCCTTCGCCGCGCCGGTGGTAGACCGTCATCAGCCGCACCAGATTGCGGTAGCCCTGTTCGGTTTCGATCAGCAGATCGAGCGGAAAGGCCATGCCGGCGAGGGCGAGCCCCTCCATTATCAGGCGGCAGCCGAAGACGGGGCGAATCCCCTGGGCGCGGCAGGCCTCGTCAAAGGCATGGAAGCCGGCCAGCGTAGCCTCGTCGCACAGGCCGAGCGTAGTATAGCCCAGGGCGCGCGCGCGGCGCACCAGGTCGGCCGGTGAGGCGACGCCGCGCGGACTGTGGTGGGACTGGCAGAAGAGCGGAACGAAGGCCATCGGCGCCGGCAGGAATCCTCCCCTGAAGTAAGCCGCTCAGTCGAGATCGAGCCACATCCGCGTGTAATAAGGGCGGAAGCCCATCGCTTTCCAGAAGGCGGCGCCCAGCTCGTTGAAGTCGTAGTATTGAAGCTGGATGGTGTGGATATCGCGCGCCATGAGCCAGCGGCGGACGCGATCGAGCAAGGCCTGTCCGACGCCGCGCCGCCGCCAGTCCTCGCGCACGGCCATATCCGACAGGTAGCCGTAATGGGCCGGCTGAAACATCGGCAGATTGCGGCTGATCGTCAGCAGGACGAAGCCGACGATCTCGCTGTCCGCTTCGGCCACCAGCACCTGGGAATCGGGGTGACTGACGTGATAGTTCGCGTAGGTGCGATAGGCGGCGACGGCGCCCGGGGCCAGCCGGATGCGCTCGTCGCTGCGTTCGTGGTCGCGCATCATGGCGGACCACAGTTCGAGGATCGCGGTGAGGTCGCCGGTCTGGGCCGGGCGGATGTCAAACGCTGGGTGGGTCATGGGTGGGAGCGGAGCCCCATCGTTGGAAGTCGCCTTGCCGGCGGATCGCGTCACGCCGCGCACGTATGATGCAGGAAAAGCCGGCGAATCGCCAGCCGTCCCGTCGCTGCCGGGGTGTCGACTCGATTCCTCGCTCATCGAGCCGAAGGATCATGGGGATGCGCCGGCCGCTGGGCCGGCGTACCGGTCCAGCATGGCGCGGCAGGCCGCCAGGACCTCGTCGACCGTGACGCGGCGCAGGTCGGTGCGCGGGTCGCACCACTTGCGATGATTCGCCCACCACGGCGCGCGGCGCGGAACGGCGTGCTGAATCGTGACGCTGCCGGGGCCGTAGGGCCCGTTGCGGCGCGCATCGAGCGGCCCCATCACCGCCACGGTCGGCTTCGCGAGGGCCGCGGCCAGATGCGTCGGACCGGTGTCGCCACCGACAAACAGAGTCGCCCGTTCGATCACGGCGGCCAGCTCGGGGAACGTCGTCACGGGCAATGGGCTGAGGCCGGGGCCGGTCGGAAGCGTATCGAGGGTGAAGTCAGCCGGGGGGGCCTGAGCCGCCGCCAGGGCGGCGCGCACGAGCGGTTCCTCGCCGGGGCCCCAGGCCAGCGCGATCCGGAACGGTCGTTCCTCCAGCAGGCGGCGGGCGAGTTGACCGTAGCGTTCGGGCGGCCAGATCTTGGTGGCCCAGCCGGCGCCGGGATTCATCACGATCAGCGGGAATGCTTCATCCTCGCCCAGGATGCGGTCGGCGCGGGTGCGAGCGGCCGCCGGGATATGGACCGGGAAATGGATCTCATTGGACCGGACATGAATGCCGAGCGGCTGGAGGAGCGCCAGATTGCGCTCGACGACGTGCAACCGGTCGGGCGCGGGCAGGACGCGTTCGTTATTGAGCAGGCCCGCCAGTTCACGCGATTCGCGGCCCGCGAAGCCGATCCGCCGCGGGGCTCGCGCGGCGAGGCCCCAGAGCGCGCTCTTGGTCAGCCCCTGGGCGTCGATCGCCGTATCGTAATGCTGGGAACGGAGGTCGCGGGCGAGGGCGCGCAGCGGCCCGCGCAGCGCCCGCCAGCGGTTGGCCTTCCACTCCCGGCGGGGCACGACGTGCAGGCGGTCGATGAGCGGGTGGCCGTCGAGCAGCCCCGCCCCCGCGGGCTCGGTCAGCCAGCCGATGAAGGCATCGGGCCAGCGTCGTTTGAGTGCGTCGAGCAGCGGCAGGGCGTGGAGGATGTCGCCCAGCGCCGAGAGCCGGATGATCAGCACGCGCGGCGCCATTACTCGTAAATCAGGACCGCCTGGCGTCTGCGCGCGTAGTCGGCCAGGCGTTTTTCGGTTGCCTCATCCGCCGCGGCGTATTCGCCGCTGGCCAGCGCGCGAATCTGCGCGGTTTCGCCGAGGGCCTTGGTGAACATCGCCTGCTCGCCCGGCTGGCCGAAACGGACCCGTTCCGGATAGAGCCGCCGCAACGTCCGCAGAATGGCCTGG
>MVZB01000003.1 GCA_002068205.1 candidate division BRC1 bacterium ADurb.BinA292 | reverse complement strand
ACATCCAGACCCTCCGCCAGCGCATCCTCCCCGATGACGTAGGGCGGACAGAGCTTGATGGCGCAGCCGCCGACGCCGACCGGCGCGAACAGCAGGATGCCGCGCTGGATCGCCTTCTGCACAAACTCGAACGCCCAGTCGGGCTGAGGCTCCGTCGTGCCGGGCCGGGTGAATTGGAGTGCCGCGACGAGACCGACCGCATCCCAATGACCGATCAGGCCCTGGCTGGCCTGCGCGATGCGGCGGCAGCCGTCGGCCAGCGCGGGGGCGAGCCGGTCGACCCGCTCGACAAGCCCTTCGCGCTCGAGCGTCTCCAGATTGGCCAGCGCGGCGGCGGCGCACACGGTGTTCGCCGAGTGCGTGCTGGTCATCTCGCCGGGACCATACAGGCTCATCAGCTCCTCGGTGCCGAGCACGGCGGACAGCGGCATGCCGCCGGAGATCCCCTTGCCGCAGGCGACCAGATCGGGGACGATGCCCAGATGCTGGAAGCCGAACAGCCGGCCGGTGCGGCCGAACCCGGCCTGAACCTCATCCAGGATCAGGACGGCGCGGTGCTGGTTGCACCAGCGGCGGAGGGCCTTGGCGTAGTCTGCGGGGAAAAGCGTCGCGTTGCAGCCCTGGAACGTTTCGCCAATGACGCCGCAGACGCGGTCCGGATCGACGCCGAGAGCGCTCAGGCGCCGCTCGAAGACGGCGAACGAGACGTCGGGCTGGCGGAAACCGTCGGGGAACGGAACCTGGACGAACCGCGGATCGGCCCCGAGCCAGCTCTTGAGCGCCGGCGCGCCGCCCGAAAGCTGGGCGCCCATCGTGCGCCCGTGGAAGTCATTGTCGAAGCTGACGATGATGTTCTTGTTCTCGTTGCCGATCGTGCGGCCCCACGTCATCGCCAGCTTGAGGCAGCATTCGACCGCCTCGGACCCGGTCGTCAGCAGGAAGACGCGCGCCAGCGGCGGGGGCAGCAGCGACTGAATCTTTTCCGTCAGCTCCAGCCGGATTTTGGTCGGGAAGCAATAGGCATGGTAGAGGCCCTGATCGGCCATCCGGCGGATCGCATCCAGAATCGCGGGGTGGCCGTGACCGGAAGCGGTCACCAGCACGCCGCTGGAAAAATCGATCCACTGGTTGCCCCACGGGTCCTGCATGAACGCGCCCGCGCCGCGATGCCAGATCACCGGCGGCTGGCCGCCCATGCTGCGCGGCTCGATTTGCCGCATCTTCTTGAGCAGCGGAACCGATTCGGGCACCGGCAGCGGCGTGACGATCCGGCGGCATCGGGTTTCGACCCGGTCGACCTCGACCGGTTCGAGCGGGAATTCCTTGGTGGCCATGGCGGGCGCTCCTTTACTTCATAAATCCAGAACTTGCCGAGGGTCAGTATTGGCGGAAGGCAACGCCGGGGGCATCGCCATACTGGATGACGACTTCCCGCCCCCCATTCAGGATGCTCAGGCGGCTGGCCTCGATGACCAGCTCATTGTAGCTGCTGTTGGCGGGCGTCGCCATGATGCCGTCCGCGTCGAGCAGCTTGAGGTAACGCTGTCTCTCGGCGAGATCGGCGATCGCGCCGGCGCGGATGCAGGCGCGCACAATGTGCTCGGCGCTGCGATGGCCGTACCCGGTCGGCACCAGGCCCTCGCCCCCCTGATAGACGTACTGGAAGTAGTCGGGATTGGGCTCGCAGTAGATCGTGTCGCCGGGGTCCGAACCGGCCGTCGTGTAGCTGGTCTTGACGCCGCGATACTGATCGCTGTGCACCAGCAGCGCGGCATCATCAGGTCCCTGGCACCACATCGTCAGTCCCTGCGCGTTGCTGCCGGCGGCGGCGTTCGGGTAACCGATCGCGTCGACCACGCTCAGGCAGGCGCCGTTCTCCCAGATGACCCGGCCATCGGTCCAGAGGAAGCCCTTGTTGCCATTGGGATACTCATCGACGATCCCGTAAACGCTGACGGCGACGGGGCGCAGACCGGTGATGAACGCCACCAGATCGACGTAATGACAACCGACGTAGGTGAACATGTCACTGTTTTCGCAGATGCACCAGTTCTGAAAATTCGAATAGCGATAATACCACGGCTCGATCATCTGGGCCTGGGCGAGGCGGAATTCGCCAAGCCGCCCCTCGCGATACGCCTGGCGGGCCATCAGATTGCGCGTGTCGAACCGCTTGTGGTATTCGACGCCGATGACGAGGCCGCGCTCGTAGGCCATCCGTTCCAGCTCGACGGCCTGCGCGTACTTGAGCACCATCGGCTTGACGACGCAGACATGCAGGTCGTTGGCGAGCGCCGCCTTGAGCGCGTCGTAGTGAAACTGGTCGGGGACGGCGATCACGGCCACCGACCCGCGCGGCGCCGCCGCCAGCACTTCCTGGTAGAGCTGCGGGAACTTCTGATCCGGACTGAACCGGGCCGGGTCGGGATGCGCGGTGAACGACTGACCGGGAAACGCCCGGCGGAGCTGGGGACACTCCTGGATCTCGCGCAGCGGGCCGGAATCCAGGGCGCAGATATGGATTTCGCCCAGATGCCCCTCGCGCTGCATGTGATAGAGCGTCGGCAGCAGTTGCGTGCGCGTGATCATGCCGCCGCCGACGACGGTCACCGGCGGTTTGTGCGACGCGGCTTCGCTCCGCGCCGACGGCTTGGTTTCAAGGCTCCGTTGCGACGTTGTCATGCCGAGACGCTTTCGGGCCACGCCCAGATGGAATCGTCGTCCGCCACCGGCAACTCAACCGGGCGGCGGCGAGCGGCGGATTGATACATCCCCAGCACAATCTCCAGCGTATGGCGCACGGTGGTCAGCGGGATGATCACCTCGCGCTCTTCGCGCAGCGCGTCCACCATGTCCTGGATCACGACCTGATGATCGAGATGGCCCAGATCGGCGGCGCCGCCGGCCGCCGTCGCCTGCGACTCGGAACCAAGCTGGCGCATCGCGCCATCCTCCGGCTTTTCCTCCCGGAACCGCCAGGTGACCATCTTCTCGCCGCTCATGATCGTCGTGCCGTTTTCGCCGTTCAGTTCGACGCGGACATCGGTGCCGGGCCACAGCGCCGACGACGCCTGCACCAGCCCCATCGCGCCGCTGGCGAATTCCAGATGCGCGATCGTCGTGTCCTCAACGGCGATTTCCGGATGGGCGATGTTGCGCATCCACGCCTCGACGCGCGCGACCGGCCCCGCCAGATACGTCAGCAGGTCGATGTAATGAAAGGCCTGCTGCACGGTGACCCCCGCGCCCGACTTACGCGACTGGCGCCACGCGTCCGATTTGTAATAGTCCACCGAGCGATACCATTTCATATAGGCGTCGGCCGAAAGCAGCCGGCCGAACCGGCCCTCGCCGATCGCCTGCTTCATCGCCTGAATCGCGCCGCGCACGCGGCACTGGACGAAACAGCCCAGTTTCACCCCATTCTCCCGGCACGTCTGGATCATCCGGTCGGTCTCCGCCAGCGACATCGCCGGCGGCTTCTCGCAGAGCACATGCTTGCCCGCCCGGGCGCAGGCGACGACCGCTTCACAATGGAGATGGTTCGGCGTGACGACGCAGACCACGCCGATGGCGGGATCGGCCAGCATCGCCTCGAGCGAATCGTAAACCCTGGCGCCGTACGGTTCGGCCAATTTGCGGGCGCGTTCCAGATCCATGTCGCACACGGCGATCAGGTCCGCCCCCTCGGCGTCGTGGATCGCGCGGGCGTGCAGCGGCGAGATCAGTCCCGCCCCAAGAATGCCAAAACCAGTGTTTGCCGCCATGGCGTCCTCCCCCTCGCCCCCGGAACGCGGGCTTCCGGTCATGCTTGTGCTTCGGCCGCCACCGGATTGACCAGCGCGCCGATCCGATCGATCTCGATCCGCACTTCATCGCCCGGCCGCAGCATGCGCGGAGGATCGAACCCCAGGCCGACGCCGTGCGGCGTGCCCGTCAGGATCACCGTTCCGGGGAGCAGCGTGGTGCCCGAACTGAGGAAGGCGATCAGTTCGGGGATATCGAAAATCATGTCGTTCGTCGGGCTTTCCTGGCGCAGATCGCCGTTGACCCACGTGCGCAGCGTCAGCTCGGCGGGATCGGGGATCTCGTCGCCGGTGACCAGCGCGGGTCCCAGCGGCAGAAACGAGTCGAACCCCTTGCCGCGGCACCATTGCCCCCCGCCGCGGTTCTTCTGCCAGTTGCGCGCCGAGACGTCGTTGGCGCAGGTATAGCCAAGCACGTAATCGAGCGCGCGCTCGCGGCTGACATTCTTGCAGCGCTTGCCGATCACGACGGCGAGCTCGCCTTCGTAGTCGACCTCATCGCCGTCGCACACGCTGGGCATGACGATCGGTTGTCCGGGATCGACCAGCGCGTTCGCCCCCTTCATGAAGACGATCGGCTGTTCGGGATAGGCGACGTTGCATTCGTCGCAGTGGCGGCGATAGTTGGCCCCGATGCAATAGACCGTTGTCGGGATCAGCGGGGCGAGGATGCGCCGCGGCTGCCGCACCTCCCCCGTGGGCGCCAGCCCGTCGAACAATTCCCCGTCGAGCCGTTCGACGGCGCCGTCGTCCCGCTGGCGGCCCAGATGGATGCGTCCTTCACCTGTTTCAAATCGAACAATCTTCATGCGTCGTCCTGTAATCCAGTGGAATTGAGTATGGAAAGGAGAATGGCTTCCGCGGCCCGGGCGATTTCCGGGATCGCGATCTGTTCCTCGCGCGTGTGCGCCCAGCGCAGGCTGCCCGGGCCGAAGACAACCGTCGGGATCGAAAGCTGATTGTTGTAGAACCACGCGTCGCACGAGGCGGTCATTGCGTCGATGCGTGAATCGTAGCCGGCCTGGCGGGCGGCCTGCACGAGGTCGCGCGCGAGAAAATGCTCCGGGTCCAGCATGCTGCAATCATGGCGATACGTGAAGCCGAGCTCGAAATCGTCGGCTTTGAGCTGGCCAGCATCGAGCAGCGCGGCGCGCAACTCCGCGCAGACCTGGTCGCGCGTCCGGTTCGGCAGGAACCCCAGCACCCCCTCAAGCCGGGCGTGCTGCGGCGCCGCGGCGGGCCAGTTGCCCGCCTCCAGCCGCCCGAATGTCAGCGGCATCGGATTGGGATACGCTTCGAACAGCGGCAGCCCGGCCGACTCGGCCAGCAGCCGGCGGTGGTAGTCCTCCAGCGCCGTCATCGCTTCGCGGGCCATCGTGAGGGCGCTGCGCGTGACCCCCGGCTGACCGCTGTGGCCGGCCTGGCCGCGGAAATCGATGCGGAACCAGACGGCCCCGCGGATTGAGGAAAACACGCGCCCCTCGGTCGGTTCCATCACAATGCAGGCGTCGGCCCGCTCGCCATGGCGGATCATCTGCAGCGAGCCGTTGCCCCCGTTCTCCTCCTCGTTGACCAGATGCAGCACGATCTCGCACGGCGGTTCAACGCCGGCGCGGGTCAGCGTCGCCGCCACCAGCCAGAGCGTGATGAGGGGCCCCTTGTCGTCGCAGGCGCCGCGTCCGAAAATCGTCTCGCCCTCGCGCCGGCTGCCCCACGCCATCCCCTCGGCCAGCGGAACGACGTCGACGTGCGCATTGAGAATGATCTTGCGCGCGGAACGGCCGGGGCAGACCACGCGCAGGTTGAACCGCCCCTCCATCGCAAGGCCCGGGATCGGGCTGCTGTAATCGGGATCGCGGAGCAGATCCGGCCGCATCGGCACCCGCTCGACGGTCAGCCCCAGGTCGGAGAACACTTGCTCCAGATGGAGCATCGCCTCGTGCTCCTGCCCCGACAGCGAGGGAAAGGCCATCAGCCGGCACAGATGGTCCACGGCTTCGGGGAGATTCTCGGCGACGGCGGCGTGGATGGCTTGCGCGGCGATCATACGGCGGCATGTTCCGGGGTGAACGAGCGCAGCGCCTGCTCCATGATGTTGAGGCTTTCGTCGGCCTCCTCCCGCGAGATGACCAGCGGCGGGGCGACCCGGATCACGTTGCCATGGACGCCGACCGACCCGACCAGCAGCCCGCGCTCGGCGCAGGCCAGCATCAGCGGGCGGGTCAGCTCGGGCGCCGGTTGCTTCGATTCGCGATCCTTGACCAGTTCCAGGCCCAGCACGAGGCCCATCCCGCGCACATCGCCCAAGTGGGGCGACGCAGCCTTCATCGTTTCGAGCCGCTGCTTCATGTACTCGCCCATCGATGCGGAGCGGGCGACCAGATCTTCCCGCTCCATGATGTCCAGCACCGCGATCACCGCCGCGCTCGAGACCGGGTTGCCCCCCATGGTGCTCGACATCTCCCCCTTGGACAGGCACGCGAAAACATCATGCGTGGCGGCGACGGCCGAGACCGGGAAGCCCGAACCGATCCCCTTGCCGATCGTGACGATGTCGGGCCGCAGATCCTCGTGTTCGAGCGCCCACATCCGCCCGGTCCGGCCATACGAGGATTGCACCTCGTCCAGCGCGAACAGGAGCTTGCGGTCGCGCGCCCAGCGCTCCAGGCGCTTGAGCCAGCCGGCGGGCGGAAAAATGAACCCGGCCGCCCCCTGATACGGCTCCACCAGCACGCCCGCCAGGCTGCCCGTGGAATTGGCCATCACGACCTGATCCAGATAGTCGAAATAGCGGGGGAATTCCGGGCCGTCGTCGCACCAGCCGAACGGGTCGCGATACGGATTGGGGAACGCCGCGCGAATGACGCCGGGGAGCGTCGGCCCGTAGCCGCGCTTGGGGCCGGCCATGCCGCCGAACGCGGCCGCCGCCGTCGTGCGCCCGTGGAAGCCTCCCTCGAACGTGAGAATTTCAAACTTCCCGGTGCGCCGTTTCAGCAGCCGGCCGGCGGCCTCGATCGCCTCGCTGCCCGTGCTCAGAAAGAAGCAGCGGTCGAGGTGCTCCGGCAGCGCCTGGACCAGCCGCCGCGCCGCTTCGATCCGCTCCACATTGGCGCATTCGTAATTATTCAGCAGCCGCTGCGCCGCCTCGTTGATCATCCGCACCAGGTGCGGATGGCAATGCCCGACATTTGTCACCAGCACGCCCGACGTCCAGTCGATGTACAGGTTGCCGTCGACGTCGCGCACCACGCAGCCGCGCGCGCTCTCCCACACGACCGGGGCCTGAAACCCGACGACGTCGGCCTCGTACTGGTGCCATTGCTCCAGCAGCTCGCGCCCGCGAGGACCCGGCAGCGGACCCGCAACTCGCGTGATGGTCATGGTGACGCCTCCCTTTCGCTAGCGGGCGGCCAGCACTTCGGGGTTGATGACGCAGCGCGCGGGCCGGCCCTGGGCGTGGCTGATCAGGTCATCCACAATCCGTCGGCGGATCTCCCAGGCCGATTCTTCCGAGGCCCAGCCTATGTGCGGCGTCAGGATAGCGCGATCGGACTGAAACAGGCGATAGTCGATTGGCGGCGGCTCGACATCGAACACGTCGATCGCCGCCCCGGCGATCCGGCCCTCGGCCAGCGCATCGGCCAGCGCCTCCTGGTCAACGATCGGCCCGCGCGACGTGTTCACCAGCAGCGCCGTCGGTTTCATCCGCCCCAAGGCGTCGGCGTTGATCAGGCGCCGCGTCTCATCGGTCAGGCTCGTGTGGAGCGTGATGTAGTCGGCCTCGCCCAGCAGTTCGTCCAGCGTCACCAGCCGGACCCCCAGGTCCTCGGCCACGGCGCGGTCGACATACGGGTCGGCGGCGAGCATCTTCAGGCCGAAGCCCGACAGCTTGCGCGCGACGCGCCGCCCGATGCGGCCCAGCCCGACGATGCCGAGCGTCTTGCCCTCCATCCGATAAATCGGAAAGAGCTCCGAGAAGTCCCACTGGCCCGTGCGGCTCGAATTCTCCAGCGTCGCCCGGCTGAACGGGATCCGCCGCGCGAGCGACAGGATCAGCGCCACCGCGTGCTCCGCCACGTCGATCTGGCAATAATCGGGCTGATAGGCGAACTGGATTCCGTAACGCGTGCAGGCGGCGACGTCCACGTTGTCGTAACCGATCCCGTGGCGGATCAGCAGCTTGCACTTCTCGAGCCGGCGCAGCAGCGCGTCGTCCATCTTGACCATGTTGACGACGATCGCGTCGGCGTCCTTGACGGCCTCATACACTTCGTCGGCCGGCCGGAACTTCAGCTGATGCGCCGTCAGCGTGATCCCGTGCGGCGCAAGCTGTGCCTGCTCCCACTCCAGATCGGATTCGATGTAGTCCGTCACGACCGCTTTCATGGCAGCCATCCCCTCAATTTCGAACCTTGACGCGCTGTTTCCGCTCATCGGATTCGTAGATCGCCCGCACGATGTTCAGCACGGCGACGGCGTCCTCGCCGCTGACCGGCGGTTCGCCTGTTCCGCGGACCGCATCCACGAACCGCGCGATGTAATCGCGGCCCATGAACCCGGCATAGCCGGGCGTCGGTTCGAGCGCGAAGGAGATTTGCTGGTTGGGCGCGCCGGCGAACCCCGGGGCATCGCTGCACAGGAAGAGCGTTTCGGTTTCGCCCTCGAAGCCCGGAGTCCACGACAGGACGCCGTCGGTCCCGCGAATCGCCAGATACAGGTCGCGGCCATGGGGATAGGCGTCGGGCACGGTGTAGCTGATCTCCGCCGAGAAGCCGCTTTCGTTTCCCTGGGTGTCGTATGCCGTGGCGGTGAAGAATCACTTCATCCGCCAGCATCCAGCGGATCAGATCGATCCAATGGACGCCGAGATTGAAGATCGGGCCGCCGCCCGATCGCGCTTTCTCGAGCATCCAGCCCGAGTGCCCTTCAATGTAGCGCGTCACGCGGCCGGCGGCGCAACGCCCCTCGGCGCTGATCACGCGGCCGATTGCCCCCTCGGCGATCAACGACTTGATGCGCCGTGCCACGGGATGAAACCGCCAGCAGTAGCCCGTCGTGAGCTGCACGCCGGCCTTGCGCGCCGCCTGCACGATCCGCCGCGCCCCCTTGACGTCCGACGCCATCGGCTTCTCAACCATCAGATGGATCCCCCGGGCCGCGCAGCGCGCCGCCGCCTCGGCGCACTCGGCGTGCGGCAGGAAGATCGCCGCGATCTCCAGCGACTCGTGCTTGAGCAGATCGTTCAGCGAGGCGTAGGCGCGCAGCCCGAAGTCCGCGGCGAAGGCTTCGCGCAGCCTCTGATCCGGTTCCGCGACGGCCGTCACCTCGACGCCGGGCAGCGCCTGAAAATGCGGCATGTAGAGCCGGGGATGCAGGTGGCCGAGACCGACGATCCCGATGCGAAGTGTCCTGGCGGCGGGCATCTTTCACCTTGCTGGCTCCCGCGCGGGGAGCGAACCGAACGGGCCTCAGTATTGCCCGTCCTGTGTTTCAAACTGGGTCGGCTTGCCGAGCAGCACTCCCTGATTCTGGAACCAGTGGGCGATCCACAGGATCACCTGGCCGACGGGGACGCGCGGGTTGCCGAACAGACGATTGGCCCGCATCGCGTTGCTCAGGTAGCCGAAGCCGTTTTCCTCGCCGACGAAGACCGGCTCGCGGTCCATCAGCTTGCCGAATTCCAGCGCCACCCGCCGGATCGAAATCGTCTCGGGGCCGGTCAGATTGAGAACTCTGGCCGGCGAATCGGCCAGCGCCAGCGCCTGCAGCGCCTGGTTGCACGCGTCTCCCTGCCAGATGACGTTCGCGTAGCCGGTCGTCAGGTTGATCGGTTGCTGCTCCCAGACCTTCTGCGCGATATCGACGAGCACGCCGTAGCGCAGTTCGACCGAGTAGTTAAGCCGCAGATGGACGACCTTGAGGCCGTGGGTTTCGCTGTAATAATCGAATGCGCGCTCGCGGCCGAGGCACGATTGGGCATACTCGCCGATCGGCGCGGGGGGCTCATCCTCGGTGGCGCCCCCCGACCCGATGTGCATGACGGGATAGACGCAGCCGGTGGAGAAAGCGGCGAAACGGGCGTCGGGAAACGCGGCGGCGGCGTAGCCGGCGGCCAGCACGTTGGTCGCCCACGTCAGGTGCTCGGCCCCCTTCGAACCGAATTTGCGCCCGACCATGTAGATGATGTTCTCGGCGCGGGGGAGCTCTTTGACCGCGTCGGGGTCGAGCAGATCGCAGGCGATCGTGTGGATGCCGGCGGCCGCCAGCTCGCGCGACGGGTTGCGCGAAACGGCGTATACCTTGCGGTCCTGGCCGGCCTGGCGCACCGCGCGCTGCGCCATGCGCGCCACCGTCGGGCCCATCTTGCCGGAGGCGCCGAGCACCATGATGTCGCCGTCCAGGCCCCGCAGGGCTTGAACCGTTTCCTCATACGGCAGACTGAGGCAATCTTCGAGTTGCTCCGGGGTGTCGATGGACGCGGGCAAGTGGGGCATGAAGCGCTCCGATGACGTCAAGGTGGCACCTACGCTCGGTTAATGCGAGGTAAACTACCAGTTACCTGGGGAGGGGTCAAGCCGTTTTGTGCGCGCACACGCCCGCCGCCCCGCCATCCGGTCGCGCAGCGGCGATTGCGAGCGGCGCATCAACCGCCGGTTTACAATGGCTTGAAAATGAGACCGTGGACGGCCGCAGCTCCGCCGGAATGATCAACAGGCCCGTCCCGACGGGGACGGCAGACTGAAGCCCGCGACTTCATTGCTCAGCATTCTCAAGTCACACTTCTTAAGAATCCCAGATTCAATGCAAGCGGTTCCGACGGGTTGACCGCAGCAGTCCGCGGAGCGGACGACCGGAATAAAGCGCAGGGTGACGGCCGCTGGCCGGCACCCTGCATTGCCGCCCCCGACGAATCAAACCCCTGAAAGAGGTGGCCGGAGAACCTGGCGCCATCCGACTGACGGCAGCCCTTGGGGCAGCACGCATGATCTCCTTGCGTCCCTTACGTCCTTCCTGTCCCTTGCGTCCCTTCCGCCGAAATTTGACCTGTCAATAATAATCCCTCAGATGGGTCGCGAGAACCCGCAGCAGGACGATTGTCAGCGGAATAAACGCGAATGCCAGCAGCGAGCCGATCAGCACGACCGTCCGCGGCTCGATCCAGTCGCTGACAAACCCGCCGATGATCGGCCCCGCCGCGAAATAGAGCATCCCGACGATGGAAAACGTCGAAAAGTGCCCCGCGCGATCCTCCGGTTTGGGGATCGAGACCGACAGGATCGTCAGGCACGGATAGAACACCGCCAGCGCCAGCTTCATCAGCCCCATGCTGGAGTAGATCCCCAGCGGCGTGAAGACGATAAACAGAAACATGTAGGCGCAGCCGATCAGCCCGACGGAGATCGGCAGCATCCGCTTCGGTCCGAACTTGTCGATCAGCCAGCCGGACGGGGTCGAGGTGACGATTACGACGATCTGGCTGATGAACGCGATATCGGCGGCCGCGGTCGCCGGCATGTTCATCTCGCGCAGCCCGTAGTTCGGGATCAGCACGAACAGCGGCATGAACGTCAGGTGCGTCAGCGCGCAGAAGATGACGAAGCGGATGTAGGCCTTGTCGAGGAAGAACGCGCGGAACATCTCCCTGGTCCAGGGTTTGGGCGATTTCTCGACCGGCGTGCGCATCTCGCGCGCGAAACTGGCAAAGCCGAAACCGATCAGCCAGATGACGCACGTCATGATGAAGATGAAACCGAAGCTGACCGGGTGCTCGATCACTTCAAGCAGATAGCGGCTGATCGCGATGACCCCCAGCGAGACCAGGCCGTAGAGCGCCGTGGAAATGCCGAACAGCCGCCCGCGATGATCGGGTGGAATACACGAGGCGATGAACTCGTTGTGCGGCGTATTCGTAAACCCCATCGTCATGTTGAAGAAGACGACGCAGATCAGCGTGACGATGGTGAGCGCAAACAGTGACGGGTTCCACACCGGCGAGGTGACCAGTGCGATGCCCAGCACCGCCAGACTGAGCGCCCACAGGCTGGTGACGGTGATGTAATACCATTTCTTATAGGGGAAGTGCCGGGTGATGTAGGGGGTCGCGATGCAGCCCAGAATCGCGGTCCACGACAGTCCCTGAATGAAGCCGATCAGCTTGTAGGGGGCATTGATGTATTCGAGCAGGGGCTGCAGGCCGATCTGGAAATCGGCCGAGCCGGTCATCAGGATCGCCTCCAGCATGATGAGGAACATCATGTTGTGACGGATGACGTCCTTGGTGAAGAACCCGTCGTGCGCGGGCGCGGCGCTCGCCGCGGCGGCGGGCGCCTCCGCCGCGCCGGCCTGCGGCTCCGGGGCGGTCTCTTCTGGGGATGCGGTGGTTGCCATGGGAAGTGTCCGTGGTGGATGCCGACAGGATCGAAGCGCGGGCGGGATATCGCCCCGGAGAACCGTGTGTAACCGATCAGTGACGTATGATGCATCATGCGCCCGAATCCGATCAAGCGCAATTCAAGCGCCGCTCAAAACCCTTCTCTGCCCTTGGATTGTCTATACCCCACCGGTCCTGCATCGCATCCCGCCAGGGATGCCAGAGCGTAGCCGTGTGGTTGACCGCAGCGCGGTCACTTTTGCACGAAAAAAAAAGTTGCCTGCGCCGCCCGCTGGAGATATTATCCACATCAACCTCAGGTATCGAAACATTCTCCGGCGAGGTGACGGCGTCGCAGACCCAGCAGATCGACACCCTCCTGCGCATCCAGACCCTCCTGCCGCAGTTGACTGAAAAGGAACGTGACGTCGCGCTCTACATCCTCGAGCACGACGAGGTGATTTACCAGACGATCACGCAGGTGGTGAAAAGCTGCGGCGCGAGCTACGGCTCCGTCGACCGCTTCTGCAAGAAACTGGGCTGTTCGGGCTTTCAGGATCTGAAGATCGCGCTGGCGCGGGATCAATCCTCCCGCGCCGCCAGTCGCGCCGAGGATGGCGAGGGCGATCCCTTGCAGCGGGCCGCGCGCGCCGCCCGCCGCGACATCGACTGCACGTTGAAACTGCTCGATCGTGCCGCCGTCGAAAAGGCCGCCCGCGTCCTGGTCAAGGCTGAATTCGTGATGGTTGCCGGCGTCAGCAGTTCGGCCGGCACGGCCCTGGGGATCGATTACCGGTTGACCCGCTACGGGATCGCCTCGGCCTGCCTGATCGACAACCACATGCAGCGCCATCGCGCGGCGACCCTGACCAGCCGCGACGCGGCGTTCCTGCTGTCCTACTCGGGCAGTACCCGCGAGATTCTGGCGACGGCCGAGATCGCCGCCTCCAGCGGCGCGACGGTGATCGGCCTGACCAATTACGCCGAATCGCCCCTGGCCGAGGCGGCCGACATCTGCCTGGTGACGGGGATCCGCACCGACCCGCTCACCGCCGAGATCGCCTCGAAGGTGGCGACTGAGTTCGTCGTCACGGCGCTGTTCGAAAGCGTTGCGCGGCTCAAGCGCAACGCGATGGATGTGCTGACGACGACGTTCGAGGCGACCGCCGATCGGCAGTTGTAGCGGGCGGTCGTGACGAACAGGCCGGCGTCGATCGGCCGACATTCGGAGGGCCGATCACGACGAGCGCCTGAATCCGCGGCCCACAACGAGGGGTTCAAGAAGGAAGCCCTTGAACGACCGACTCCAGCGGGTCAGGCCTTGACGGATTCGACCCGCCGCCAGTCCCGTCAGCGACGGCAGGGAATGCCACCACTCGGCGCCGCCGAAAATCTCCGCCGCCAGTCCCGTCAGGGACGGTAGACTTCAGCCCGCCACTTCAGTGGCGGGAACCGGCGAGCAAGGAAACGAAAGAGTCCCGCAGGGACGACAGAACCATCTGATTCGATCGCGATTACGAGTTGCTCATGCACCGGCGGTTCACAACGAGGGATGAAAATGGGGGGGGCGATTCGAACGATTCAGGCCTTGCCGGACCTATCAGCAGGGCAGTCCCATCAGGGACGGCAGACTTCAGCCCGCCACTTCAGTGGCGGGAACCCGCAGGGACGACAGAACCGTTTGATTCGATCACGAAGACGAGAACGAAAGACGATTTTGGAGCGCAGGACGTTTTCTTGAGGGGAAGTCGATGCCGTATCAATTGCTCCGTTTCGCGCTGAACAAGAAGTACCCGGAGCCGTGCATGTTCCCGACGCCGGAGCGCCTCAAACCGCGCTACGACGTCGTGATTATCGGCGGCGGCGGCCATGGCCTGGCCTGCGCCTACTACCTCGCGCGCGACCACGGCATTCGCAACGTGGCGGTGCTGGAGAAGAGCTACATCGGCGCGGGGGGAACCGGCCGCAATACGGCCATCGTCCGCTCCAATTACCTTACGCCCGAAGGCGTGGCGCTCTACGACGAGAGCGTCCGGCTGTTCCAGGATCTGTCGGACGACCTCGACCTGAATCTGTTCTATTCGCGGCGCGGGCATTTCACGCTGGCGCACTCCGACGCGTCGCTGCGGACGATGCGCTGGCGCGCGGAGGTCAACAAGCACCTGGGCGTCGACAGCGAGGTCGTCGACCGCCAGTTCATCAAGGCCAAATGCCCCGAGATCGATCTGGATTGCGGCCACAACGCGCCGGTGATGGGGGCGCTCTATCATCCGCCGGGCGCCATCGCCCGCCACGACGCCGTGGCGTGGGGCTACGGTCGCGCGGCCTGCCAGCGCGGCGTCGAAATCCACCAGGGCACTACCGTGACCGGGATCCGCACCGAGGGCGACCGGGTGACCGCCGTAGAGACCAATCGCGGCGTAATCGAGACCCGCTGCGTGCTCTCGGCGGTGGCGGGTTACACGCCGCGCATCACCTCGATGGTCGGCTTGCGGACGCCGATCACCGTCCATCCGCTGCAGGCCTGCGTCACCGAGCCGCTCAAGCCGTGGCTCAACGTGATCATGGTTTCCGCCTCGCTGCACATCTATGTGAGCCAGTCCTCGCGCGGGGAGCTCGTGATGGGGGCGTCGCTCGATCCGTACGAAGTCCACTCGACGCGGTCGACGCTCGACTTCGTCGAAGGTCTGGCGGGCCACCTGCTGGAACTCTTCCCGTTCCTCTGGGACGTCAAGCTGCTGCGGCAGTGGGCGGGCCTCTCCGACATGACGCCGGACTTTTCGCCGATCATGGGGACCACGCGCATCGATGGCTTCCTGATCGACGCCGGCTGGGGCACGTGGGGCTTCAAGGCGACGCCGGTCAGCGGCAAGACGATGGCCTGGACGATCGCCCACGGCCGCGATCACGATCTGGTCAAACCCTTCCGGTTGAGTCGCTTCGAGGAATTCGATCTGGTCGGCGAAAAAGGCGCCGCTTCGGTGGGACACTAAGATGAAACTGCTTCGATGCCCGATCAACGGCCTGCGGCCGATCCAGGAATTCTACTACGGCGGGGAATATCGGCCGATGCCCGATCCCGACGCCTCCACCGACGCGCAATGGGCCGATTACGTCTTTAACCGCGACGGCGCCCCCGGCGTGCGCCTCGAATGGTGGTATCACCTGGCCAGCGGCGTCTGGTTCCTGGCCGAGCACGACACCGCCCGCGACGTGTTCCTGAGAACCTTTCTGTTTGAGGAGTTGGGGCAGGGATGAGCAGACGACTGGCGCCGCAACCGGGTGAGTGGATCGACCGCAATCGGCCGGTGACGTTCCGTTTCGAGGGGCGTCCGTATTCCGGCTTCGCCGGCGATACGATCACCAGCGCCCTGTGGGCGGCGGGCGTGCGCGTCCTCGGGCGCAGCTTCAAGTACCACCGGCCGCGCGGGCTCTACGGCCTCGACGGCAGCGACAGCAACGCGATGTTCGAGACGCGCGACGTGGTCAATATCCGCGGCGACCGCGCGCCGATCGAGGAGGGCATGGATCTGCGCGCCGTCAATACGTTCGGCGGCGTCGAGCGCGATCGCTTGCGGATCATGAACCGCTTCGGCCGGTTCACCCCCGTGGGCTTCTACTACAAGGCGTTTCATCGGCCGCGGAGCCTCTTCCCGTTCTTCGAAAATCAGATTCGGCGCGTCGCGGGCCTCGGCACAGTCAACAGCGGCAAGGCGCTCCGCCACACCCCGAAGGACTATGCCTTCTGCGACGTCCTCGTCATCGGCGCCGGTCCGGCCGGGCTGGCGGCGGCGCTGGCCGCGGCCGACGCCGGGGCCCGCGTGCTGCTCGTGGATGAGTCCCCGCGCCTGGGCGGTTCGCTCACCTGGCATGGGAACCTCGACGACTCGCGGGACCGGTTGGCCGACGCGCTGCGCCGGGTTGAAGCCCACCAACGCATCCAGACGCGGACGGCCACCTGCGTCGCCGGTCTGTATGCCGACGGCTGGGCGGCGCTGATCGACAGGCTCCGGCTGACGAAACTCCGGGCGCGGGCGGTGATCGTCGCCACCGGCGTCTTCGAGCAGCCCGCCGTCTTCCCGCATAACGACTTGCCCGGTGTGATGTTCGCCGGCGCGGCGCAGCGGTTGATCCACCACTATGCGGTGCTGCCGGCCGAGCGGCCGGTCATCGATACCCGCCCCGAAGGCGACTCGCCCGCCGCGGCCCTCCTCAAGCGCGAGGGGATCAACCTGCTCGCCGGGCGCTTCATCGCCCGCGCGCGGCCGGCGGGCGGCCTCGCCGGCATCCGCGGCGTGGAGCTGTGCCGGGTCGACGAGCGCGGGCTGCCGCGGATCGAGCAGCGCGCCGAACAACTGGCCTGCGACGCCGTGGTCATGAGCGTCGGCTGGACGCCGAACGACACGCTGCTGCGGATGGTCGGAACGCGCATGGAATACAGCGCCGAGCGCGAGCAGTTCCTCCCCGTCGAACTGCCCGGGGGCGTGTTCGCGGCCGGAAAGGTGAACGGACTCGTTGGCCTGGAGGACCGCTGGGCCGACGGGCTCCATGCCGGTCAGGCCGCGGCGTCGGCCCTCGGCTTCGGCGCCGCCCCGGGCGGGTCGCGTCCCGCGCCGGCCGGTCCGGCGATCAATCATCCCTACCCGGTGAGCGACCCGGACGAGGGGAAGAACTTCGTTGATCTGGATGAGGATCTGCAAGTCAAGGACTTCAGAAACGCCATCCAGGAAGGCTTCAACAGTCCGGAGCTGCTCAAGCGTTATTCAACCGTCGGGATGGGGCCCAGCCAGGGCAAGCACGCCAACCTGATGGCGCTGCGCGTCCTGGCGAAGGAACGCGGCGAGCCGCTGGCGGGCAAGCAGATCACGACGGCGCGGCCCTTCTCGACCCCCGTCGCGCTGGGCCACCTCGCCGGCCGCATTTTCACTCCGTATCGCCATACGCCGGCGCATGCGTTTCACACGGAGCGGGGCGCCCGCATGATGTTCGCCGGCACCTGGCTGCGGCCGGAGTATTACGAGGTGGTGGGCAAGACCCGCGAGGCGTGCATCCAGGAGGAGGCGCTGCACGTGCGCGGCGCCGTCGGCCTGATCGACGTCGGCACGCTCGGCAAGATGGAACTCGGCGGACCCGACGCGGTCCGGTTTCTGGAGCGGATCTACACGGGGCGCTTCGACAACCTGAAGGTGGGCGCCTCGCGTTACGGCGTCGCCTGCGACGAGAGCGGCGTCGTGATTGACGACGGCGTCGTCGCGCGGCTCGGCCCCGATCGGTTCTATGTGAGCACGACGACCTCGGGCGCCGACGCGATCTACCGCGAATGGCAGCGCTGGGCGCTCTGCTGGGGGTTGAAGGTCATCCTCAACAACGCCACCGCGCACTGGGGGGCGATGAACCTGGCGGGACCGCGCGCGCGTCAGGTCTTGCAGCCGCTCGTCGACATCTCGCTCGCCGCCGCGGATTTCCCCTACATGGGTGTGCGCGAGTGCCGCCTGGACGGCGTCCCGGCGCGCGTGCTGCGCGTGGGCTTCGTCGGCGAGCTCGGCTACGAAATTCATGTCCCGGCCGGCCATGCGCTCGGTGTATGGAACCGTCTGATGGAAGCCGGCCGCGCCGCCGACGTGCGCCCCTTCGGCGTCGAGGCGCAGCGCCTCCTGCGCTTGGAAAAGGGACACATCATCGTGAGCCAGGATACCGACGGCCTGACCCAGCCGTTCGAGGCGGGGCTCGGCTGGGCGGTCAAGATGGACAAGCCCTTCTTCATCGGCCAGCGCAGCCTGAAGATCCACCAGCGGCGCCCGCTCAAGCGCACCCTGGTGGGGTTCCAGACCGACGAGGCGCGCCCGCGCACGATGCCGCGCGAGAACCATCTGATCATCGAAGGCAAGGAGATGATCGGGCGCGTTACCAGCATCGCCTATAGCCCGACGCTCAAGCGGACGATCGGGCTGGCCTACCTGCCCCCCTCGATGACGGCGCCCGACACGCGGTTCACGATCCGGGCCGACGGCGGGGAACTCGTGCCGGCGCAGGTCTGCCGCATCCCGTTCTATGACCCCGCAGGCGAACGCCAGCGCATGACGACCCCCGAGGAGGACGCGCGATGATCGCCCGGACCACCCCCATCGCCCACATGCTGGCCGCGCGGAATCCAAACTGGACGGCGGACGGAGAGCGGACGGTCGTGCGCGACTTTGGCGATCCGGGGCGCGAGCGCGCCGCCGTCGCCGACCTGGCGCTGGCCGATCTGAGCACACGGCCGCGGCTGGGCCTGAAGGGGATCAACCTGGCCGCACTGCTGGCGCGGCAGGGCCTCGCCGTGCCGGGGAAGCTTTTCGCCGTCGAGCCGTTCGGCCAGGGGGGCTTGATCGCCCGCCTCGGCAAGGAGGAATTCCTGCTCGAGGCGGGTTCCGCTGAAAGCCTCCTGGCCTCCCTGCGCGAGGCGTTGGCCCGCGAGGCCGACGCGTTCCTGATCGAACGGGAGGATGCCTGCTTCCTGCTGGCGGGCGAGCGCCGCGGCGCGGTCTTCGCGCAGACCTGCGGCTACAACTTCGCGGAATACCCCGGCGGCGTCGTCTTTACCCGCGTGGCCGGCGTCTCGTGCATGCTGCTGGAGTGGCCGCTGAACGGTCGGCCGGCCTGGCGCATCGGGTGCGCGCCGAGCTACGGGCCGTATCTGTGGGAGGCGTTGCGGGAGATCACCGTCGATTGCGGAGGAATGGCCGTGGGACAGGACGCCCTCGCACTGAATGTCCCTCCCTCGTCCTCGTGATCGGCGCGCGAAGGACCGGTCGGCTTGGAGATGCGTTGAAACCCGCGGGTTCATCAGCAACCCGAAGCTTGTAGCGATCCAACACTGGCAAAGGAGACGAGGCGCATGACGCTGGAGCAAGCCCGCAGCTTCCTCAAGAAGCACAACGTGAAGTACGTCCTGGCCCAGTTCGTGGATGTCCACGGCGTGGCCAAGACGAAAGCTGTTCCCGTCAATCATTTCGACATGATCCTGGAGGACGGCGCCGGCTTCGCGGGTTTTGCCGTCTGGGGTCTGGGCCAGGAGCCGCATGACCCCGACTTCATGGCCATCGGCGAGCTCGACACGCTGACGCTGGTGCCGTGGCAGCCGGGTTACGCGCGGATCGTCTGCACCGGCCACGTCCGCGGCAAACCCTGGCCGTTCGATACGCGCCACATCCTGGCGCGCCAGGTCGCCCGGCTGAAGGAACGCGGCTGGATCCTCAACACCGGCCTTGAGCCGGAGTTCAAACTGCTGCGCCACTTTCCGGACGGCTCGATCCGCCCCGCCGACGACAGCGACCTGCTGGATAAGCCGTGCTACGACTACAAGAGCCTCTCGCGGAGCCGCAACATCATCGAGAAGATCGTCGAAGCGCTCCAGGCCGTGGGCATCGACGTCTATCAGGTCGACCACGAGGACGCCAACGGCCAGTTTGAAATCAACTTCACCTACACCGACGCGATGACCTCGGCCGACCGCTATGTCTACTTCCGCATGGCCGCCGGCGAGATCGCGCGCGACCACGGCGTCATCTGCTCCTTCATGCCCAAGCCCTTCGCCAACAAGACCGGCACCGGTACGCACATGCACATGTCGATCAGCAACAAGAGCGGCAAATCGCTCTTCTACAACAAGGCCGACAAGCGGGGGCTGGGGCTGTCGGAGCTGGCCTATCACTTCATCGGCGGCCTGATGGAGCATGCCCCGGCGCTGGCGGCGTTCTGCGCGCCGGCCGTCAACTCCTACAAGCGCCTGGTCGTCGGCCGCTCGCTGTCGGGCGCCACCTGGGCGCCGGCCTACATCTCCTACGGCGACAACAACCGCACGACGATGATCCGCATCCCGTTTGGTCACGTGGAACTCCGCCTGTGCGACTCGAGCATGAACCCGTACCTGGCGACGGCGGCCGTCATCGCCGCGGGCCTCGACGGCATCGATCGCAAACTCGATCCGGGCGAACCGCAGAATTTCAACCACTACCTCCTCTCGCTGGAGGATATTAAGCAAAACGGCATCGGCGTCCTGCCCCAGACCCTCAAGGAAGCCATCGACGCCCTCGACGACTGCGAACTGATGCACAAGGAACTGGGGACGGATTTCGTCACCGAATACGTGCGGCTGAAGGACATGGAATGGGTCGAATTCCAACGCCACGTTTCGGACTGGGAGTTGAAGCGTTACCTGGAATTCTACTAAAATGAAGGGTTGAATCCCTTTCCCGCGCGGAATACCGAAAGGAACCAACCCCATGTGCGGCATCGTCGGACTCTTCATCAAAAACAAAAGCATGCGCGACCAGCTTGGCGCGCTCGCCACCCCGATGTTTGTCTGCATGGGCGATCGCGGCCCGGATTCGGGCGGACTGGCGGTCTTCAACGAGCCGACGCCCGAGTCCGCCCAGCGCTGGCGGATCAACGTCTTCGCCCGCAACCGCGAGTACCCCTGGGAACCGCTGATCCATGGCCTGCGCCAGACGCATCCGGCGACCGACATCGTCGCCAGCAGCAATCACGCGATCCTGATGACTGATCAGGTGCCCGAGATCGTCGCGCGCTGGCTCGGCGAGTACGACCCGATGCTCATTTTCCTCTCGACGGGCCGCGTCATGGATCTCTACAAGGATACGGGCCATCCGCGCGAACTGGCCGAGCGCTACCATTTCACCGACCTGCGCGGGACCCACTGCGTCGGTCACACGCGCATGGCGACCGAATCGGCCGTCACCCCCGCCCATTCCCATCCGTTCGTGGCCGGCAATGACTTCTGCCTGGTCCACAATGGCTCGCTGTCGAACCACAACAGCCTGCGCCGGCTGCTGGAGCGGCGCGGTATCCAGTTCGAGACCGACAATGACACCGAGGCGGTCTGCCGCTTCCTGCAATGGCGCATGCGCGAGGGCGACACCATCGAGGAATCGCTGGCCAGGGGCTTCGAGGAACTCGACGGCTTCTACACCCTGCTGATGGGGACACCCGAGCGGCTGGTGCTGGTCCGCGATGCGTTCGCCTGCAAGCCGGGCATCATCGCCGACACCCCGGACTATGTCGCCATCGGCTCGGAGTTCCGCACGCTGGCCCACCTGCCCCGGATCCACGAGGCGAACCTCTTCGAACCGGTTCCCGAGAAGATCTATTCATGGACGATCGCATGAGCGAGACTTTCGACCTGAAAACCACGACCGTGCGGGCGATTAACGAGCACCTGCACGGCCTGGCGCCCGACGCGACCGGCGTCTACGAGATCCTCAATCCCAACGGCAGCCACAACATCGCCGTCGGCGTCGACGCGCCGGTGGAGATCAACATCCGCGGGCACGCCGGCTATTTCACCGCCGGGATGAACAAGCAGGCGCGCGTGACGGTTTACGGCAACGTCGGCTGGAGCGTGGCCGAAAACATGATGTCGGGCCGGGTCCATGTCAAGGGTTTCGCCTCGCAGTGCGCCGGCGCCTCGGGCCACGGCGGGCTGCTCGTCATCGACGGGGATGCCTCGTCGCGCTGCGGCATCTCGATGAAGGGCATCGACATCGTCGTGGGCGGCAGCATCGGCCACATGTCGGCGTTCATGGCGCAGGCCGGCCGCCTGGTCGTCCTGGGCGACGCCGGCAAGGGCCTCGGCGATTCGCTCTATGAAGCCGTGATCTACGTGCGCGGGAAAATCCACGGCCTCGGCGCCGATGCGCGGGTGGAGGATCTGAGCGAGGAGGACCGGACGCAGATCGGCGAATTGCTGGAACAGGCCGGCCTGAGCGCCAGGCCGGCCGAGTTTACCCGCGTGGCCTCGGCCCGTACGCTCTACCACTGGAATCCCACGAGTCCGCAGGTATCGGTGCTATGAAACAGATGCTGACGCTGGAAGAGAGCGCCAACTACAACCGGAAAATTCTGAACTATATCCATCAGGCCTCGGAAACCGGCGTCTACGACATCCGCGGCCTGGGCGCCAAACGCCGCGTCCCGTCGCTCGATGACCTGGTCTTTCTCACGGCGTCGCTTTCGCGCTACCCGCTCGAGGGCTATCGGGAAAAGTGCGTGACCAAAACGGTCCTGGGGACGCGCTTCGCCAAAAAACCGATCGAGCTGGAAATGCCGATCACGATCGCCGGCATGAGTTTCGGTTCGCTCTCGGCCAACGTCAAGGAAGCCCTCGGCCGCGCGGCAACTCACATGGGCATCTCAACCACGACCGGCGACGGCGGGATGACGCCCGAGGAACGCAACTCCTCCAAAACGCTGGTCTACCAGTGTCTTCCTTCCCGCTACGGCTTCAATCCCGACGACGTGCGCAAGGCCGATGCGATTGAGATCGTCGTCGGCCAGGGCGCCAAGCCCGGCGGCGG
The DNA here is from genome assembly GCA_002068205.1 of candidate division BRC1 bacterium ADurb.BinA292. Lineage (GTDB taxonomy): Bacteria > Sumerlaeota > Sumerlaeia > MVZB01 > MVZB01 > MVZB01. The sequence goes on along the minus strand of MVZB01000003.1, from coordinate 8,123 downwards.
CGGCATGCTGCTGGGCCTGAAGGTCAGCGAGCGCGTGGCGCGCATGCGGACGCTCCCGCCGGGGATCGATCAGCGTTCCGCCTGCCGGCATCCCGACTGGACCGGACCGGACGATCTAACGATCAAGATCCAGGAATTGCGCGAAATCACCGATTGGAAAGTGCCCATTTACATTAAATTCGGCGCCACGCGCGTGCGCGAGGATGTCAAGCTGGCGATCAAGGCCGGCGCCGACGTCATCGTCGTCGACGGGATGCAGGGCGGCACGGCGGCCACCCAGGAAGTCTTCATCGAGCACGCCGGTATCCCGACCCTGCCGGCGATTCGTCTCGCCGTCGAGGCCCTCGAAGAGATGGACATGCTCGGCAAGGTCCAGTTGGTCGTATCGGGCGGCATCCGCACCGGCGCCGACGTCGCCAAGGCCCTCGCGCTGGGGGCCGATGCCGTCGCCATCGGCCAGGGCGTGCTGATGTCGCTCGGCTGCAACACCCCGCATTACATCGACGCCGACGGCCGGCCGGTCGACGTCACCGAGGAGTATCAGGCGCTGGGCACGGCCCCCGGCTATTGCCACCATTGCCAGACGGGGCTCTGCCCGGTCGGCGTCACGACGCAGCACCCGGTGCTCGAACAGCGGATGCAACCGGAGTGGGGCGCGCGCCGGCTGATCAACTACCTGACCACGCTGAAAATGGAACTGACGACGATCGCGCGGGCCTGCGGCAAGTCCAACGTGCATCACCTCGAACGCGAGGACCTGGTCGCCCTGACCGTCGAGGCGGCGGCGATGGCCAAACGCCCGCTGGCCGGGACAAACTGGATTCCCGGCGCCTGAGCCGCGGCCGCGCTATCTGGCCACGACCGGCTTGGCCTGCGGCGCCGCCAGCGGCTGCGCGCGCCGGTCATCCTGGATTCGTTCCGCCGCCGCGAAATACTCCTCGAGCGTCTGCAGCCCGTATTCGCGGATGATCGGCGGAATCTCGAGATCCTCGCGCAACGGCATGATCCGCCACCAGCCTTCCTCTTCATACACGCGAATCTTGATCGCTGGTCCGAAACGCTTGCGGATCTCCTCCATCTTGGCCCACTGCCCGTCCAGGTGAAACAGCGGGTTATCCAGGTCGAGCGTATCGCAGACCCAGCGCTGGTAATCCCCCTGCCGGCTGATGATCAGCCCGTCGCGATCGATGATCCGGCACCGCGGCTGCCGGCAGGCGGCCACGATCGGAAGATGATACAGCGTGGCGATCGACTGAAGGATCCGCCCCGCGCTGAACGCCGATGAAAAAAAGATGATCTCGGCCCCGGCCCGCTTCAGCTCGCCCCAGCCGGCGTGCCAGTTGGCGTCAAAGCAGATCTGGCAGCCGATCGCGCCGAAGTCGGTTTGCAGCACGGTGGGCGCGGTCCGACCCGGCGTGATGAATTCCTCCAGCTCGCCGTCATAATCCGCGTCGTACGCCTGCGTCGTCGTTGGGTGGATCTTGTCGTAGCGCCCGACCAGTTCCCCCCGGCGGTCGATCACCGCCGACGTATTGTACAACCGGCCATCGCGACGCTCGATAAACGAGCAGATAATGTAGCAGTGATGCTCGCGCGCCTTGGCCGCCATGCGGGTGAACGTGGGGCCGTCGAGCACCTGTGCCTTCTCCCAGCACTTGAGGTCCAGTTCGCGGCAATCGAAGACTTCGGTCAGCGTGATGATGTCGGGCGCCTCGGCCGCAAGCAGATCGATCGTCTCGCATGTCCAGTCCAGATTCTGTTCCAGCGTGCGCGGCTGCGTCCGCAGGTAATCCGTGGTGAATGCCGCGACTTTGACTTTTCGGCTCATGCTCGATCCCCTTGCTCTGAATTTCGTCTCTCGTCTTTCGTCCCTCATCCTCACAAGCGCCCCCTGAGAATCGGCTCGCGCTAGCCCTCCAGGGTCGGCAATCTTACTCCCGGCGGATCCTCGACGGCGCCTTATTTTACTGGAAATTCCGCGCCACTCCCAGGTCCAGAAATGTATGGATCCACGACCAGGAGGTCAGAATGCGCTGCGGTCGCGTCACTGTGGGGCAATCGATGTCGCGCCGGTTCATCGGGTCGTCGTGCATCGCCTTGCGCAAGTAATCATTCAGATATCCCGTCGTGATCTCGGCGAAGACAATCATCGGCGTCACATGCTGATAGACATACTCGGGAAACTGCAGATAGTCGTCGCTCGTGTAGTACGTATAGGTGCGCACCGAGTGCTTCGAGCCGGGCAGGCCGCGTTCGAACAGGCGGGTCATCATCTCCTCGCCGTAGGCAAGCTGCATCAGCCCATGCTCGGTCGTCGTGCCGACCACCGGGGCGAAAACCCGCGACGGATGTTCATGGTTGTGCAGCTCGAGAACGGCGTTCGGCGCGACCTGCTTCAGGAAATCGCGGATGGCCTGGGTCTCCGGCGCGCGGAATGTCTTGTAATCGAAGTAGAGATCGTCTCCCCGGTCGTTGTAGCGGAAGCCTGGCCCGCGGCCGCTGTGCCGTCGCCACTGCTCCATCTGCTCGGGCGTGAAGCCGTAGCGCGGCGTCTGGATTCCCTGCTTCTCCAGGAAGTAGCGCGGCTCGTTGTAATCCCCCGCGTAGCGTTCCCACTCCTCCTCGCCCGTCCCATACGCATCGCTGTAATCGCAGGTGGGCACGTGCTGGCGGAAGCGGATCGCGCAATCGATGTTGACCAGCGGGACGAAACGGACCGTGCACGCCTTCAGGATTTTGTCGGCCCAGCCGGTGATGTTCTCGTCCGTGGGCGATTGATCGTGCAGCAGCGTATCGATCGCGGCGAGGCACCCATTCGTCCCGGCCAGTTCGGTGCCGTGTTGCGCCGCAATGATCACGGGACGATGCATGGGACCGTCGCCGATCTCGATCGCCGGGATGTCGCGGCCGCTCGCCGTTTTGCCGATGGTGAATACCCGCGCGGGGCGGCGGGAGCGGCTGGCGCGTTCGGCCAGCCAGTCGCCGAGTTCCTCAAACTGCGTAAACCAGTAGGATTTTTCCACGTCCACGGCGTTTCGCCTTTCCAGTCGAGAAGGGTTGGATGCAGCTTCGCCCGCGCGCGCCGGGCGCCGCCCGGGCGCTCCATCCACGGGCCGGCTTCTCATTTGAAATGCAGCTTGCCCCACTGCTCCGCTGTCTGCACCACCTCCTCCGGGTGGCGGCGGCTGCGCGCCAGATGACCCTCGGCCTCGCGCAGCGTGTGCTGCGTCGCATCCTGGTAGCGCCAGTCCAGACTCCAGCGCACATGGTCGGAATGATTGGGCTGGCCCTGGTGGAACAGCAGATTATGAAACAGTACGACATCGCCCGGCAGCAATTCAATATCCACCGCCTGGTCGAGCAGTGGATCGAGCACCGCGCGGTCTACTTCCAGATAATGCGTCTTCGGAACGTGCGGCACCGGCCCCAGCCGGTGCGTCCCCGGGATGAACTGCATGCAGCCATTGGCCCGGTTGGCCGGCACCAGCGGCGACCAGACATTCACCATCCGCAGGTGCGCGACCCCCTCCTGGTTGCCCTGGATGCTTTCGGTATAACCGCCGTCCTGATGCCACAGCACCTCGGTGCCGGCGAAGTCGGGCAGTTTGGGCCGCGCCGTGTAGTTCGGATAGAGCCGGATCTCCGGCCCGAGAAGCTCTTCAACCCGGTCCAGCAGGTCGGCATTGAAAAAGAGATCAAACAGCAACGGCGAATGGAGCTCCTTGCGGAACGACATCGGCGCCTTGTCCAGGTGATCGCGATAGAGCGCGTAGAGCCGGCGCTCGAACGGTTCGTTTTCCATCCGGTCGCGGATCAGCCCCGCCTTGAGCAAGTGCTCCGCCTGCTGATCCACCAGTTCCTCCATCGCCGCCCGCGCCTGGTTGACGAGCTCCTCGGAGAACAAGCCCTCCAGGATGACGTAGCCGCGTTCGTTGAACAGATCGATGTCGAGCGATTGTTTGACTGTCATGATCCTGACTCCGTTTCCAATCCTGTGGGTTCTCCGGTGAGGAGAAATCTGAGGCCGCCTGCGGCCGTTTCGGTCCATTTCGGGGCGATTCTTTCGATCGGGCCGATTCAGCCCAATTGCCGCGCCTTGAGCCGCGGCGCGTCCTCGGCTTCGAGCACCCCCGCTTCATCCAGCGTTTCCACGTACGCCGCCAGGTGTTCGGTGCAGACTTCCGCGGAAATCGTGTGCGTGCCCAGCACCAGACCCCCCTCCCGGCCCAGCTCGATCAGCCGCCGGGTTTCGTCGCGGATCGCAGCGGCGGGCCCATGCACCAGCAGTTCGGTGTTGCACATCCCGCCGATCATCGACAGCCGCGGAAACCGCCGGCGAATCGCGTAGGGATCCATCCCCGCGCGCCGCTCGACCGGGTTGATCGCGTCGATCCCGGCATCCACCAGCATTTCCAGAAACGGCGTGATATTGCCATCGGAGTGCAACACGACGAAGCGCGCGCCCGCCTCGCGGAACCGCGCCACCATGCTCCGGTAGATCGGCAGGAATACCTCCTCAAAAATGCGCGGGCTGAACATCGGGCGCTGATTGAAGGCCATGTCGTCGCCGATCCAGATCCCCGTGTCATACAGGTCGTAGCGGCGCAGCGCCTCCAGACCGATCGCGACGAGATGATCCGCGACCTTCTCCGCCAGCGTGCGCGCCAGCGGCACGTCCGTCGCCAGGTCCATCAGAAACTGGACCTCGCCGCGCACGAAACTGGTGCGATGGAACGGCCCGCCGATCTTGGCGAACAGGTGGAACTTGCGCCGCGCCTCGGCCAGCGCGGCATCGTGCGCCGCCGTGTCGCCGAAGTTCTGCAGATAGCGCCCCGCCAGCAGCGGCGAGTCGAATTCAATCGAATCGGGATCGACCCCCGGCCCGAGCGGAACCTCCAGGATCTCCGAGAAATACGCGTCGCTCCGCGAACGGATCAGCCGCCCCCACGCATCGACGTCATAGACATATTCCCCTTCCTCCTTCACCCGCCGGGCGCGCGTGAAGAACGCCCCCTCGGTCGCCACCCAGACCGAGACGTCGGTGTGCCGCTCCTCCGGGCCGAAACGTTCGCGCCACTCCGGCGGATAGTGCAGAAAGAAATTGCAGCGCGGGATGCGCGCCGGCCGCCGGAATTCCAGCGCATCCCGGACGACCCGCACGCTGTCCTCCGAATCCTGCATCGCGAGCGCGGTGTTCTCGTTCATGGCATCCCCCCATGGTCGGCGTTGCCGATCATCAGCAGATTGGCCCGTGAGCCGGGCGTCGGCAGAATAAAGATCTCCGGATTGCCGTCGCCTTCGGCATCCGCGGCGGCCAGTCGCGCCGGTTGGGGCCGTGTCTCGGGAAGCGCCAGCCGCCACAGGACCTTCGCCTCCGGCTCGCCGGCGGGCGGCGCCGCCAGCGCGATCAGCTCGCCTCCGGCCACGACCACCACGTCGTGAAGCCCATCGGCGTTCACATCAACCAGGATCGGGCTGGTCTCCAGCATCAGCCCCTCCGGCGGAGCCCAGCTCCATTGCTCCCGGCCGGTGGCGCCATCCAGGCAGACGACTTCACCCGGCGTCACCTTGGCCCACGTGCGTTCCTCGTCGTCGCTGGCGGTAAAGACAATGTCCACGCCGCCGCCCGCCTGCAGCCGCCCGGTGGCGGCATAGCGCTGCGGCGCCGCCATTTGCCGCGGCGCATACCACTTCGGCTTCAGCGCCGCGTCGGTCAGCACATGATGCCACCCGTAATACCAGTAGATGTCGGCGGCGCCGTCGCCGTCAAAATCATCGACCACCGCCGACATGTACCAGACGCCATTGTCGTCCACGCCGAACACATCCGACCCCAGGCCGGTGGGCTGGACCAGCTCGCCCGTCGCCGCGTCGACCAGATGCGGATACAGCGTGCTGAACAGGACCAGTTCCTCGCGGTCGTCCCCCGTCAGTTCGGCGGTCGTCATCAGATTGGACGATCCGATCGTCATCGCGTAGGTCTGCGTGGTGGGCACGTCGCGGGCGTGCCACAGGATCTCTCCGGTCGCCCCATCCACCATGTAGCTTTCCATATTGTTGATCACGCGCTCGCGGAACGCGGTCAGGAACAGATCGGCCACGCCGTCCCCATTGGCGTCGGTCGCCACCGGTTGGCCGCACAGCCCCCCGCCCCCCCGCTCGACCGGACCGAACGCAATCGGCGGCAGCCGCCGCTTCCAGACCGCGTTCCCCTCGGCGTCGAACCGGACAATCACCGACTCGCCCCGCTCGCCCGGCTGCGCCAGGATGTATTCGGCCTTGCCGTCGCCCTCCAGATCCGCCACGAGCGGGTTCAGACTGTAAAGCGGATGGCCCGGCAGGCGGCGCGATTCCGTGAATTCCTTCACCAGCGGATCATATTGATAGATCACCGTCTCCCACAGATCATTCGGCGCCACCAGTTCCAGCGCCCCATTCGCATCAAAATCACCCAGGACCGGCGAGATATTGGCCACCGCGCCGCCCGTCCATTCCGCCGGGTCGTCCAGCGGCTCGCCCGCTTCATTCAGCGTGTAGCTGACCCGGGCGCTCCGGTCGTGAACCCGCAGCGAGCCGCTCGCACCGGCGGCGCCCGGCCGCCATTCCGCAGGCAGCAGCGACGCGCCGGGGCGATCAAAGGCCCACTTCAGCACGGGTCCGGCATCGCCTTGCGCCGCGACCGTGTAACAGGCCAGCCGGTCGCCGTTCCAGTCGCCGTCGGTGTCGAACAGGATCATGAATTCCGCGGCGCCGTCGCCGTCCAGATCGGCGACGAACGGGACCGCGCTCGGATTCTCGGCGCGCGACGTCTTGTGCGGCTGGAACGGCGCCGTCGCCTTGACCCACCGCCCCGCGCCCTCTGGCGCCCAGATCCGCCGGCCCTCCCCGCCGCTCCACGTCCAGAGCGCGACCCGGCCGAATTCGGGCCGCACCTGGCCGTTGGCCTCCAGCATGAACAGCTCGGGCTGGCCGTCGCCATTCAGATCGCGTCCCCCTTCGAACCACTGGTCGTCGATCGACCCCCGGACGTGGCCGGTTTCGGCCGACAACGCCAGCGTCCGCCACCGCCCGTCCCCCCGCTCGTAGAACGGTTCCCGGCCCAGGACGTTCTCGCCATCGCACACCCCGTCGCCGTCGATGTCGCCCAGCGGATTCTCGAACCCGTCGACCGGCTCGATGGCGTGCCCTTCCATGTTGAAGAAATTCAGAAACAGCAGCGGCTCGCCGTCAGGCGCGATCTGGATCATCTCCGGCTGGGCATACGTATTGACCAGCCGCTGCTCGATGCGATGCTCGAACAACATCGTCCAGAGCGGCCGGGCCACGACGTTGCCGGCGGCGTCCGCGCCCAAATCGATCACCGTCGTCTCGGAGTAGAAATCGCCCGAGATCAGGATCTCGCGATACGGGTCGTCGTCCAGTTGGAACGTTTCGAGCAGCGCGTAATTGCGTCCCTTGCTGAACTTGACATTGAACAGCGGTTCGCCCGTCGCGCCGTCGAGCACCAGCACCCGGTAATGCACGGCGGCGATCAGATCGTGCCGGCCGTCGGCATTGACGTCGTCGACGATTGTCGTCGGGAAATAGAGGATCTCCTCGAATTCGCGCTCCCATAACAGCTCGCCCAGGGCAGGGGAGAACGAACAGGCGTAGCCGAGGATGCCGTCGTCGGCCGCTTTGCGTTGCTTGTCGATCCAGTAGCCGAAGAAGATGACCTCGTCGCCGGGGGCGTCGGGCGAGAGATCGGCGACGGTCGGTTCGAAGAGGAAGAGGCCGGGACGGTGGGTGGTGTCGAGGTGTCGGCGGATCGAAATCTGATCATCTGATGTTTGTTGCGCTTCAATCACCACGCGCTTCGGCTCGTTCACCGCCCGCATCCGCTCGCTCGCCCCGTCCCCGTCAAAATCCTGCGTCACCGACGGCGCCGTCGCCCCCCAGGACCCCTCGCGCGCCGGCGCCCTCCCCACCTTCACCGCCAGCGGCGTCATCTGCCGCGCCGGCGGCAGCGCCAGCTCCGTGATGACCGTCGGGTTCGTCAGCGCGCCGCCGGTCTGTCCCAGCGCCCCGTGGTTCCCCTCGCCGTTGACCGCCGGCCACCAGGCCTCCGGTGGGATCGGCGGCGG
>MVZB01000002.1 GCA_002068205.1 candidate division BRC1 bacterium ADurb.BinA292 | reverse complement strand
CCCGCCGTGCGGTGGAGCCCCGCCTCGCGGAAGAGCTGGCGGTTACGGTAGAGCGCGACGGAAGTGCCCGAGGTCGGCAGGGCAAAGATAAAGCCGCGATCCGACAGCAAGACCTTGAAGACCGGCAGGTAGTCGTCCAGCGAGAGGCCGGCTTCCGCAATCAGCCGGTCGAGCGGGTGCAGCGCATTGCGTTCGCAAAGGATATGCAGCCAGTGCGTCCAGAGGCCGGCGACATCGGGCGGATGGCCCCCCATGATCGCGAGCATGATCTTGCGCTCGATCTGGCTGACGGTGATCAGATTAACGTGGATTTCGTTCTGCGAGGCGTTGAAATCGTCCACGATTTCGCGCATCGCCTCGCCCTCATGGCCGGTCCACTTCTCCCAGTATTCGATCTGGACCGGGCCGCCCTCGGCCTGGCGCGACGCGGTTGCGCCGCAACCGAGCAGCAGGGCCGCAAGGGCCCACGCGGCCACGCGAGCTGAGGCGATGCAACGACGGTAAGACATAAGATCGATCGGTTTGGCTCCTGACTACGGACCCTGGGGTCCTTATCATGCCAGCAGAAATCCGCCAGTCAAGCGTTGCGCGACGGCGGAGGATGAAAAAAACGCGGAGGACGTGCTGGGACTTCACGAGACCAGGCCGTTCTGAAAACAAGGAAAATGATCTCACACAGAGACGCGGAGGCGCCGAAAGTGGATCTGAAATTCGAACGGCCGAGGCCTTGCCGATTCGATCAGCAAGCCAGTCCCGGCAGGGAGGGCATACCTCAGCCTGCCAGTTCAGTGGCGGAAACCCGGGAACCAAGAACGGAAAGAGCCCGCAGGGAGGGCAGAACGGCTCGATCCGATCGCCTGTATGTGAGATGAGAGGTGATATTTGACTGAGCTTTTCCCGACGTCTTCGGCGTTATTCTGAAAGGATGAAAACAGAGGCCCGGCTTCTGTCTGGCGGAGATTCGCACCCTTCGGAGACGGGGCGGCTCACGCTGGCGGCTGTTGACGGGATTGAGTCGGCGGCGGTCGGGAATCGGACGAGAACAAGCAATGGGGCTGTCAGCTGCGCCGTTCCGCGCGTTTGGCGTCCCACCAATCCATGCGTTTGCGGATTTCCTTTTCAAACCCGAACTGGCCCGGCTCGTAGAATTTCACCTCTTGCGCTTCCAGTTCGTCGGGCAGCGTCGGCTGGCCGGAGAAATGATCGGGCTGGTCGTGGTCATACAGGTACTCGCGCCCGTAGCCCAACTGCTTCATCAAGCCGGTCGGGGCGTTGCGCAGGTGCAGCGGCACGGGCAGACTGCCGTGGCGCCGGACGGCGTCGCGCGCCTGGCCGCGCGCCACGTTCACGCTGTTGCTTTTGGGCGCCGTCGCGACGTAGATCGCCGCGTGCGTCAGCGGCAATTCCCCTTCCGGCAGGCCGAGCGCCTGGAACGCCTGATACGCCGCCACGGCCACCTGCAGCGCCTGCGGATCGGCCATGCCGACGTCCTCGGAGGCGGCCGCCAGGATGCGCCGCGCGATCCACAGCGGGTCCTCGCCCGCTTCGAGCATGCGGAACAGCCAATAGACGGCGCCTTGGGGGTCGGAGGCGCGCATGCTCTTGTGGAACGCGCTGATCAGGTTGAAGTGTTCTTCGCCGCCGCGATCGTAGAGCAGATGCTTGCGCTCGAGCATCGCCGCCAGGCTCGCGACCGTGAGCTTGCGCGCGTCTCCGGCCAGCAGGCTTGGGTCGGCCTCGGCCAGCGCCACGCACTGTTCGAGCAGCGAGAGGGCGCGGCGGGCGTCGCCGTCGCTCAGCCCCGCGATGCGCTCCAGCACTTCGGGCTCCGCGCGCCAGCCGCCGGCGCCCAGCCCGCGTTCGGCGTCGCGCAGCGCGCGCTCGAGCAGCGTCACCAGCTCGCCCACGTCGAGCGGTCGCAGCGTCAGCACGCGGCAGCGCGACAGGAGCGGGGCGATGACCGAAAACGAGGGATTCTCCGTCGTCGCGCCGATCAGCAGGATCGTTCCGTTCTCGACGTGCGGCAGAAAGGCGTCCTGCTGCGCCTTGTTGAACCGGTGGATCTCGTCGATGAACAGGATCGTGCGGCGGTTCTTGAGCGCGAGCCGGGCCTTCGCCTGGTCGATGACGGCCTTGACCTCCTTGATGCCGCTGATGACGGCGCTCAGCGGCTGGAAAGCCATGTCGGTCTGGCCGGCGATGAGGCGCGCCAGCGTCGTCTTGCCGCAGCCGGGCGGCCCCCACAGGATGAGGGAGTGGAGCGCGCCGCGGGCCAGCATGCGCCGCAGCGGCGAGTCCGGCCCGGCGACCTCGGCCTGGCCGATCCAGTCGTCGAACGAGCGCGGCCGCATCCGCTCGGCCAGCGGCTGGTGCGCGGCCGGGCGCTCGCCGCCGCCGTCGGCGGGTTCGGGCGGCTCGGGTTTGTCGTCGAACAGATCCACGGCCGTATCGTAGCAGAGCCCCCGCCCGCCCGCCAGATGGCCCGCACGGCCAAAGTGGCGGGGAGGAGCAGCGCCGACAATGGCGAGGCCGCACTCCTGCACTCATCGCTAGCGTCCCTGCTGTCCCTGGCGGCCCCTCCCTGCTAGAATAAACCGGGTTGCTGCGAACGCCCCCGGCCCAGGGACCAATTCGCGCGGAGAATGGGCGGAGGAGGAGACGATGAATATTTCACCAGGCAAACGGCAACTGCTGGTCGTGGGCGACCGCGTGCTGATCAAGCCGCAGACCGGGGACGAACGGACCGATTCGGGCCTGATCCTGCCGCAGACGGTGGCCGACCGGGCGCAGGTCAACTCGGGCCGCGTCGTGGCGATCGGTCCGGGCACGCCGATGCCGTTCGGCGAGGAGGACCACGACGAGTCCTGGCGCCAAGTCGAGCGCCGCCCGCGCTACATCCCGATGCAGGCCAAGGTGGGCGACCTGGCGCTCTTTCTGCGCAAGGCCACCGTCGAGATCAAATACGAGGGCGAGACGTATCTGATCGTGCCGCAGTCGGCGATTCTGGTCCTGCTGCGCGACGAAGACGAAGCGCTGTTCGCGGACTGAGCCGGCCGGACGCCGCGCGATGGCCGAGCCCGCCCGCCTCCCCGCGTTGCTGCTGTCGGGCCCGACGGGCATCGGCAAGTCGGCGCTCGCCCTGCGGCTGGCCGACGAGCTGCCGCTGGAGATCGTTTCGGCCGACTCGATGCAGATCTACCGCGGGCTGGCGATCGGCACCGCCCAGCCGTCAGCCGAGGAACGGCGTCGCGTGCCGACGCATCTGGTCGGCGAGCTGGACCCGACCGAGCGCTTCGACGCGCGGCGGTTTGTCGAGCGCGCTGACCAGCTCCGCCGCGAGATCCACGCGCGCGGGCGCTTGCCGGTCTTTGTCGGCGGCACCGGACTGTATCTGCGGGCGCTGCGCTGGGGCCTGTTCGAGGGGGGCGGGCGCGATGAGGCGGTCCGCGCGGCGCTGGCGGCGGAGGCCCGCCAGGCTGGCCCGGCGGCGCTCCATGCGCGGCTGGCCCGGGTCGATCCGGCCGCGGCCGAACGGATCGCCCCCAACGACGCGGTGCGGATCGTGCGGGCGCTCGAGGTTCACGTGCTGACCGGGCGGCGGCTGAGCGAGCTGCAACGCCAATGGTCGGCGCCGGCGCCGCGCTTCCCGCATCTGCTCGTCGTGCTGTTCGAGCGGCGCGACAGGTTGCGCGAACGGATCGCCCGGCGGGCGGACGCGATGCTGGCGGCCGGCTGGATCGACGAGGTCGCCGAGCTGCTGGCGCGGGGGAATCCCCCCGAGGCGCACTGTTTCCGCGCGCTGGGCTACCGCGAGATCATCGCGCACCTGCGCGGCGAGCTCTCCCGCGATGCGCTGGCGGAGCGGATCGCGACGGCGACGGTCCAGTTCGCCAAGCGCCAGATGGTCTGGTTCCGGCGCGAGCGGCCGGCGATCTGGCTGCCGGCGGGCGATGGCGACGCGGGTGAACGGGTTGCCGACCTGGCCTGGCTTGCCCGGCGGCTGCTGGCCGAATGCGGCGCGGCGCGATAACAGGGTGACAAGTTGCGCCGGCGATATAAGCTCTAATCAGCGTTTGCACGCCCCGCCCGCGGCCCCCCGCGCGTGGGAGACCCCTGATCCGGCCCGGGAATTCCCCCAGCGACAACAGGTTCGGCGGTTCCGGCGGCCCGTCCGACCGCCCCAATCCGGCGATTGACCCGGGCGCGCGCCGGTCCGTCCGGCGCCGCAACTTCGGAAAGATCAAGGGTCGACGGCGGCAAAACCCGATTGGGCTTGAGTTTTTGCACCCGAGCCGGTTTGATGATTGGCTCATTCTGCCCGGTCGGCGGCGATGCGAACGCGATGGCTCGCGCGCCCGGCTCTGGCGGCGACAAAGGAACACAGGCTCTCATGGCGAAGTCGGTTATGAATCTGCAAGACAGCTACCTGAACCAGGTCCGCAAGGATAATACGGACATCACGATCGTTCTGTTGGATGGAACCCGGCTCAATGGGCAGGTGCGCGGCTTCGACAATTTCACGGTGATCCTCAATGCCGCGGGCTCGCAGCATCTGATCTACAAGCACGCGATCAGCCAGATCATCTCGCAGCGCCCCGTGGCCGGCAACGGCGGGGGGCACGAGGGGGGCCATGGTCGCGGCGAGCGCGGACGGCACCGGGCGGAAGGCGACGCGGGCGAACGCGGCCGGCCGCGCGGCGAAGGCGAAGGGGGCGGCCGGGGGCGTCGCGGCGGCGCGCCGCGCGAAGGCGACGCCGGCCATCGCGGCCAGCCGCCGCGCGACCGCGAGCGCGACGAAAAATTCAACACGATCGACTTGTCGCAGGTCCAGGTCGGCGAGAAAAAGGAAGCCTGATTGCACGGCGCGGATCAAGCACCGACATCGCCGCAACCCGGGCCGACGGCCGGCGCGCCGGACCCGGCCGATTCGCCCGCCCTCCCCACTCTTTCCCTTCCTCCTGAGCTTGACCTCCCATCCCTCGATGCCGCGGTGAACCGGATCCGCGGCGCGCGGCGCGTCCAAGTCGTCGGTCACGTGCGGCCCGACGGCGACTGCATCGGCGCGCTGCTGGCCATGCACCACCTGCTGGGCCGGTGGGGGATCGAACACGCGCTGGCGGCGGCGGCGATCCCGATCTCGGCCTATGATGAACTGACGGGCTTCGAACGGATCGCCGAGCGGCCGGCCGGTTGGCGGCCCGACCTGGTCGTCTTCGTCGACACCGCCGACCTGGCCCGCGGCCTGCCGGGTTGGACGCCCGGCGCGCCGATCGTCAACATCGACCATCACGCCGGCAACACGCGCTTCGGCGAAATCAACTGGATCGAGCCGGCGTGCAGTTCGGTGTGCGAGATGCTCTTCTGGCTGGCGCGACGCGCCGCCGCGCGGATCGATTGCGACCTGGCCGAGGCGCTGCTGCTCGGCCTGATGACCGACACCGGCTCGTTCCGGTTCAACAATACGGGGGCGACGCAGTTGCGCGTGGCGGCCGAACTGGTCGAGGCGGGCGCCCGGCCCGATGGGATCGCCCGCCTGGCCTGGGGCAGCCAGACGTTCGAGGGGCTGTCGCTGCTGGGGACCGTGCTCAGCCGCATCCGGCTGCTGTGCGGCGGCCGGCTGAGCTGGAGCGAGCTGCGCCGCGCCGACTATGCCCGCGTCGGCGGCGAGCAGCATGCCCCGGAGAACCTGGCCGATCAGCTTCGCGCGGTGCGCGGCGTGCGGCTCGGGCTGCTGTTCCACGAGCTGCCCGACGGCGCGATGCGGATCAATTACCGTTCCGACGGCGCGGTCAACGTCTCGGCGCTGGCGACCGCGCTGGGAGGCGGCGGCCACCCGGCGGCGGCGGGCGCGTACCTGACCGGCGCCGATTACGAGGCCGTCCGCGACCGGGCGATCGCCGACGCCCGCCAGGCGCTCGAAGCGGCGCTGGGCGAAGCGCCCGGCGCATCGGAGCCGACGGGCGGCTGACTACGGATTTCGGCCACGATCCACGACCGGCATGATCATTGACTTCCATACCCACGCGTTTCCCGACGGCCTCGCCGAGCGGGCGATGGCGCAACTGGCGCCGGCGGCGGGCGATGCCTTCCGCCCGCATCACGACGGCACGCTCGGTGGCCTGCTCCGGCTGATGGACGCGGCGGGCGTCGACCGGGCGGTCGTCGCCTCGATCGCGACCAAACCGGCGCACGCTGGGCCGATCCTTGACTGGTCGCTCCGGATCGCCTCCGATCGGATTATCCCGTTCGCCTCGGTGCATCCCGACGACGGGGAGGCGGTCCGGCGCGTCGAGGCGATCGCCGCGGCAGGGCTGGCGGGCATCAAGCTGCATCCGTTCTACCAGCGGTTCACGGTCGACGAGGCGCGGCTGGACCCGATCTACGACGCGGCGCGGGCGAACGGCCTGATCGTCCTGCTGCACGCGGGCTACGACGTCGCTTTTCCCCGCGACCCGCTGGCGACGCCGGCCGCCACGGCGCGCGTCGTCGCGCGCCACCCCGGGCTCAAACTGGTGGCGGCGCACCTGGGGGGCTGGATGGACTGGGAGCGCGCGCGGGCGGATCTGGTCGGCCGGCCGTGCTGGCTCGATCTGTCCTCGTCGCTGGAATTCCTGACGCCGGCGGCGGCGCGTGACCTGATCGAACGCCACGGCGCGCGCCGCGTGCTGTTCGCCACCGACGCGCCGTGGTCCGATCCGGCGCGGACGCTCGCGCGCCTGCGCGCGCTGGAGCTGGACCCGCGCCAGGAGGAGTGGATCCTGTCGGCGAACGCGCGGGAATTGCTGGCGGAGGATGCGCGCGAGGCGCAAGCGGCCCCGCCCACGCCCAATCAGGTCCCTTCATCGTGATCGCTGGTGGGACGGTGCGTCTCGCCTGAGTATTTTCAGCGTCACGACTCAAGCCCCCCGTACTTTGAGGAGCCCACGACCATCACCCATTGGCTGCGAATCGGCTCCCTCGAGTTTCATCCCACCGCCATGCCCGTCGAGACCGGAGTGAAGGAGTGGCGCCAGTACGTTCAGCATGGGGGACTCCTGAGCGGCGTGCCGACGCAATTCGGCGGCGCATCCCCTGGCCTCACGACCACAGCCGCCCTGCTGCGCCGCTGGCTGCCCGGGCCGTGGCGGCTCGCGCCGCTGTTCCGCCCGGCGCGCGAGTGAGCTTTCCACTCCGCCGCCGGCGTAATGACGGAATGGGAAATGGGGCGACGGCTCCGGGGTTTCACACGCTCCCCACGTTTCCTGCGTTACTCGCCTTGCCCGCGTCCCCCGCGTTCCTGCATTTCTCACGTTCCGCAGCGTCCCCAGCGTCCCTGGACTCCGTTGCCTTTTCCCGCCCTTTCAAACAAGAAGGGCAGCGGCTGGTGGACCGCTGCCCTCTTCAATTCCCGGGGTGGGGCGGGCTTCGCCCGCGCCTCCCGCGATGTCATCTCAACGCACCGGCCGCGTCAGGCGGCGACCGAACCGTGCGGGTCGATCACGTACTTCTTCGCGGCGCCCTTGTCGAACTCGTCGTAGCCCTTCGGCGCGTCGTCGAGCGAGATCAGCGTGACGTTGACCGCGTCGGCGATCTGGATCTTGTCGTAAAGGATCGCGTTCATCAGCTGGCGGTTGTACTTCATCACCGGGCACTGGCCGGTGTGGAAGTGGTGCGACTTGGCCCAGCCCAGGCCGATGCGGATGCCGAGCATGCCGATCTTGGCGTTCTCGTCGACGCCGCCCGGATCGCCGGTGACGTAGAGGCCCGGGATGCCGATGCCGCCGCCGGCGCGGGTGATGTCCATAACGGCGTTGAGCACGGTGGCGGGCTGTTCGGTGTTGGCGTTGGCGCCGTGGCCGCGCGCCTCGAAGCCGACGCAGTCAACGGCGTAATCGACCTCGGGTTCGCCGGTGATCTGCTCGACCTGTTCGGCGAGCGAGGCCTTCTGGCGCAGGTCGATCGTCTCGCAGCCGAAGCGGCGGGCCTGCTCCAGGCGCTCGGGGATCATGTCGCCGACGATGACGCAGGCGGCCCCCAGCAACTGGCAGGAGGCGGCGCAGGCCAGGCCGACCGGCCCGGCGCCGGCGACGTAGACGATCGCGCCGGGGCCGACCCCGGCGGTCACCGCGCCGTGGTAGCCGGTGGGGAAGATGTCCGACAGGAGCGTCAGGTCGCGGATCTTCGCCATCGCCTGGTCCTTGTCGGGAAATTTGAGCAGGTTGAAGTCGGCATAGGGGACCATGACGTATTCGGCCTGGCCGCCGACCCAGCCGCCCATGTCGACGTAGCCATAGGCGGCGCCGGGGCGGGCGGGATTGACGTTGAGGCAGATGCCGGTCTTGCCTTCCTTGCAGTTGCGGCAGCGGCCGCAGGCGATGTTGAACGGCACCGAGACGATGTCGCCCTGCTTGATGAATTCGACATCGCGTCCGCACTCGATGACCTCGCCGGTGATCTCGTGGCCGAGGACGAGGCCGGGAGGGGCGGTGGTGCGGCCGCGGACCATGTGCTGGTCGCTGCCGCAGATATTGGTGGTGATGATCTTGAGGATCACGCCGTGTTCGCACTTGCGGTTGCCGAGGGCGAGTTTGGGGTAATCGATGCTCTGGACCTCGACGTGGCGCTGCTTGAGATAAACGACCCCGCGATTGCTGGCCATGGTAGGACTCTCCCGTGGGAAGGTGAAGGTGCCGCGCCGAAGAGGCGGCACGATGCGGGCCCGGCCATCGGGCCGGACGGCAAGGAGCGAGGCGACTCCCGGGTTAAAACTGGAGGATTCAAGGATGAATAACCGAGTTCCGCGTCAACAAATCTAGCGCGGCCGCGGGGGGTGCGCAAGGCTTTTGTGCGAAAAAATAGGCCGCCTGACATGCCCTCCTGAACCTGACCCCGGTATGAACCCGAAGGCGACGCAACGCGGGTTTTTCGAGAGCCGAGGACCGAGTTTTTGGTGGAGGGCCGTTGGGGGCAAGGCCACTCAGGAGAGTGGCGTTCCCAGGTTTCCGGATTTCGAGAGCCGAGCGCCGAACTCCTGGGTCCGATGGGGGCGATGACGAGGCCGAGGGACGCAGCATGGAGTCTGGGACGGCATCGGGCCGTCAGGCCTCGAACTCGATCAGCCGGATCGGATTGCCCTCGGGGTCCTCGAATTCGGCGAGGCGGAAGCCGGGGCCGTATTCGGGCGGGCGCAGGATTGTCACGCCGGCGGTCTCCAGCTCGCGGCAGGCGCCGTCCAGGTCGTCCACGGCGATGCTGAACTGAACGGCGCCGCGGCTGCCGCTGCGGAAACCGGGCATGGCGCGGTGCAGGGCGAAACGCGCCCCCTCGCCCAGCGCGTATTCGACCCAGTCGTCGGTGACGCGGCAGGGCTCGCCGAAACCGACCGTCTCCTCGTAAAACGTGCGCATCCGCTCCATATCGGCCGCGTAGAGGAAGACGACGTTGATCCGTTTGAGCTCGGGCATGGTGGAGGGGACGATCCCGCGGGGGATTGGAGGGTCAGGCGGCGTCGGCCGCGGGTTCCAGCTCGCGATCGAGCAGGGCGCTCAGTTCCTCGAGCGTGGCGGCCTGCATCAGCTCGGTGCGCAGCAGCTTGGCGCCGCGCAGGCCGCGCAGGTAGGCGGCCGCATGCTTGCGGAACTGGATCAGGCCGCGCGGGCCGCGCCGCTCGAACATCAGGCCGGCGTGCTCCAGCATCAGGGCGCGGCGGGTCGGCCAGTCGGGGGCGCGGCGCGGCGCGGCGTGGCCGGCCTCCAATGCGGCGAGGATGTCGCCCAGCAGCCACGGGTCGCCGATCAGCGCGCGGCCGATCATCACCCCGTCGCAGCCGGAGTGGGCGCGCATCTGGAGCGCGTCGGCCGGTTCGCGGATGTCGCCGTTGCCGACGACGGGGATCGCGACGGCCTCCTTGAGCCGGGCGATCAGCTCCCAGTTGGCCACGCCGGAGTAGCCCTGTTCGCGCGTGCGGGCATGCAGGCAGACGCCGTCGAGCCCCTCGGCCTCGGCCAGGCGGGCGACGGCGAGGGCGGCGCCGGCGCGCTGTTTGTCGTTGAGCGCATCGGCGGGGGTCAGGCCGTCGGCCCAGTCCCAGCGCATTTTGGCGGTGAGGGGGACGCGGGTGGCCTGGCGCATGGCGCGGAAAATGCGCGCGACGCGCGGCAGATCGTTGAGCAGGGCCGAGCCGGCATGCGAGCAGGTGATCTTGCGCGCCGGGCAGCCCATGTTCAGGTCGATCAGCAGCGCCCCGTGGTCCTGGAGGACCCGGCAGGCGTGGGCCAGCGCCTCGGGCTCGCCGCCGAAGAGCTGCATGGCGACGTGGGTCTCGCCGGGCGCCAGGTCCAGGATCTCCAGGGTCTTGGCGTCGCCGCGCCAGAGCGCCTCGGCCGAGACCATCTGGGTGTAGGTGACCCGGGCGCCCATGCGGCGGCACAGCTCGCGCCAAGGGAAGTCGCTGATGCCGCACATCGGCGCGGGCAGGGCGGGCTGGCGTGCCAGCAGGGAGCGGAAGTCGTTTAGAATCATGGCTTTCCGTGGCTGGAGAGACCGCACTGGCCGAGCCGGGCGGATCAGCCGGGCTCGGGTCGGCGAAGCGGAGCGGTTCGCCGCGGCGCGGACTTATGCTAAAATACCCCAGCGGGCCGAATCCCGCCAGTCGGTTTCGCCGGGCGCACCGGCGGCGGCAAAGGAGCTTGCGACGGTCGGCCTGGTGAGTGTAGCCTTGGATCAGACGAGCCAGACCCCCCCTCGGCGTGGTGGGTCGAGGTGTCGGCCAGGAGTTAATCCCGAATAGAAAAGGAATGCGTTGCCTGAGCCCATCTTTGTAGCAGACGCTACGACTTCCGGTGGACGGCCCGCTTCCCCCCGTGAACCGCAAGAGGCCCGTGACATGCATATCAACGACAGTTCGGCATGGCGCGCGTTCGAAGAGAGCGAGCTGACGCACTCGGCGGCGCATTATCTGATGACGATCCGTCACCTGAAGCAGCAGCAGGGCTATGCGCGGGTGACCGATGTGGCCGAGCACCTGCAGGTCTCGCGGGGGGCGGCCTCGCGGGCGACGACGCTGCTCAAGGAGCGCGGCTGGATCCAGGAAGACCCCCACCGGATGCTGGAGGTGACCGAATCGGGCCAGGAGCTGGCGCGGATGGTCGAGCGCAACTTCCTGGTGGTGGAGTGTTTCCTGGAGGACATCCTCGGCGTGCCGCGCGAGGTGGCCTACGAGGACGCGTGCAAGCTGGAGCACCTGCTGTCGCCGGCGACGACCGAAACGCTGTTCAAGCTGGTGCGGGTGCTGCAGGAAGACAAGCCGCTGCACCGCAAGCTGCTGGCGCGGCTGCAGAACCGCGAAATCCCGTGCAACGGCGAGGGGAACTGCGAGATCTGCACGGAATATGAGGGCTGCATCGCGGAAGACGCGGCGCACGTGCGCCACGAACGCCAATCCTCGGCCGGGTAGCGGTTCCCACCACTGAAGTAGTTGTCATTCCCCTAAATTCAGACCAACTCCGACCACCCCTTTCAGGGGCTTGGATCGCAGGGGGCCGGCACACAGGATCCCGGCCTGCGGCCTCCACCCTGCGCTTTACTCCGGCCTTCCGCTCGGCGGGCTGAACCGATCCGTCTCGCCGGTCTTTTCCGGCTGGGGCTCCGCGGGCGATGGGGTGGGCGCCGCGCCCTCCAGCCGGCGCGTTTCGGCATTGTAGTGGCCGGCCAGTTCATCGGTAATCGTGCGCTCCCAGAGCCGGACGCCGCTCAGATAGCCGGCGCGGCCGATCATGTGCGCGGCGACGGGCGTGGTCAGGATCAGGAACAGGATCGTGGCGAGACAGCGCGTCGTCACCGAGAAATCCTGAAAGAAAATCATCGCGGCGATGAGCGTGAGCGCCGAGCCGAGCGTGGAAGCTTTGCTGGTGGCCGACATGCGCAGGAACAGGTCGGGCATGCGCAGGATGCCGATGCTGGCGACCGTGATGAAAAACGCGCCCAGCAGGGCGAATAGCGTGCTGAGGACCTCGATCATGGTTCGACGCGTTTCTCCAGATAGCGGGCAAAGGCGACTGTGCCGAGGAAGGCGAGCAGCGCCAGCACGATGGCGACATCGATCAGCATCTGGCGATTGAGGGCCATCGCGTAATTGACGATGATGCCGATCGACTCGATGGCGAGCAGATCGAGGGCGATGACGCGATCGGCGAGCTTGGGCCCGCGGTACAAGCGGATGAACGTCAGCACGACGGCAACGCCGAGCATGCCGAGGATCAGCAGGTAGGAGAGGCCGGCCAGTCCGGCGGGGTGGGGGATCGGGTC
This sequence comes from candidate division BRC1 bacterium ADurb.BinA292, assembly GCA_002068205.1. Taxonomy (GTDB): domain Bacteria; phylum Sumerlaeota; class Sumerlaeia; order MVZB01; family MVZB01; genus MVZB01. The sequence goes on along the minus strand of MVZB01000002.1, from coordinate 24,812 downwards.
AATCACCGGAACACCTCGCGCACCTCGCGTTCGAATCCCTGCTTGATCTCGCGGCGCGCCTGGTCCAGATCGTCGACGTACATCGCGTGAATATAAAGAACCTTGCGATCGGTCGAGATGTCAAGCGAGAGCGTTCCGGGCGTCAGCGTGATCAGGTTGGCCAGCAGCGTGATTTCCTCGTCCGACTCCAGATCGAGCGGAATGGCGAGGATCGCGGGCTTCATGTAATGCGTCGGCGTCAGCACGTCGTAGCAGACCCGGAGGTTGGCGACGACGAGCTCGCGCAGAAAGATGGCGATCAGCCGCAGGATGCGCGGGAGCCGGCGGAAGTAGGGCGATGGGCTTTCGACGCGGCGCAGCATGTAGAGGATGAAGTAGCCGCCGACGTAGCCGACGAACAGGTTGAGCGGGGAGAAGTCGGCGGTCAGCGCGGCCCACACCAGCGCGAGGATCAGATTGAGGACGAACACGGTTCAGCCTCCTCCGAGGATGGCCTCGATGTAGGCCTGAGGATCCATGAGCTGTTCGGCGGCGCGCAGCGAGAGGGCGAAGACCGGTTCGGCCGCCAGGCCGATGATCACGGTGCACAGGGCGAGGGCGACAATCGGCGCGAGGTAGAGCACCCAGACGATGCGCGGCAGGCGATGGGCGATCGGCGCGCCGCCGAAGACGCGCGACTCGGGTTTGTCCTTCCAGAAGACTTCGACCCAGATTTTCGACATCGAATAGAGCGTCAGGATGCTGGTGACCAGCGCGGCGGCGACCAGCAGGTAATGCCGGAGCTCAAGCCCCTCGCGGATCAGGATGAACTTGGCCCAGAACCCCGAGAGCGGCGGCACACCGGCAAGCGACATCGCGGGGATCAGGAAGAGCAGTCCGAGCAGCGGATGGCGCTTGTAGAGGCCGCCCAGCGGCTTGAGCTGATAGGTGCCCTGGAGCCGGTGGACCACGCCGCTGACCAGAAACAGGTTGGTCTTCACGATGATGTGATGGATCAGATAGAAGACCGAGCCGGCGAGGGCGAGCGGCGTGAAAAAGCCGAGGCCGAGGATCATGTAGCCGATCTGGCTGATGATGTGGAACGAGAGAACGCGGCGGAACTCCATCTGGGCGGCGGCGCCCAGCACGCCGCAGATCATCGTGAAGCCGGCCAGGATCGCGATGGCGCCGTGCGTGTAGCCGGGGTTCTGAACGAAGATCAGCGTGAAGACGCGGATCAGCGAATAGACGCCGACCTTGGTGAGCAGCCCGGCGAAGATCGCCGAAACGGCGACGGGGGGCGTGTGATACGAAGCCGGCAGCCAGAAGAACATCGGGAAGATGGCCGCCTTGATGCCGAAGGCGATGAGGAACATCATCGCGATGGTCAGGGCGATCCCTTCAGTCACGCGCGCGCTCATCAGGCGGGCGATGTCGGCCATGTTGAGCGACCCGACGACGCTGTAGAGGATGCCGACGCCCGCGAGGAAGACGGCCGAGGAGAGCAGATTGAGCGTGACGTATTTGATCGAGCCCTCGAGCTGGGCGCGCTCGCCGCCCAGCGCCAGCAGGACGAACGAGGAGATCAGCATCACCTCGAACCAGACGTACATGTTGAAGAGGTCGCCGGTGAGGAACGCGCCGCTGACGCCCATCATCAGTGTGTTGAACAGCGGGTAGTAGCCGAAGCTTTCGCGGCGGACGTCGATGCTGATGAACGAATAGACGGCGACGGCCAGGCCCATCATCGCGCCGAGCAGGACCATGATCGCGCTGAACAGATCGGCGACGAACGTGATGCCGAACGGGGCGGGCCAGTTGCCGACCTGAACCGACTGGATGCCCTCGGCCGAGACGACGCGCAGCAGGGCGACGGCGGCCGCCAGCAGCAGCGCCATGCCGACGACGAGCACCGTGCGCTGATAGCGGCGCCGATTCCAGCCGAAAATGGAGAAGATCGCGCCCAGCAGCGGGATCAGAACGGGGCAGAGCAGCAGGACGTGGACGCCGGTCGCCGCCATCAGGGGTTGCTCCCCAGTTCGTCGGTCGAGCGCATGTGTTTCAGGTCGTCGTTGCCGTTGACCTGATAGACGCGCCGGATCAGGACGATGGAGAAGGCCTGGACGCCGAAGCCGATGACGATGGCGGTCAGGATCAGCGCCTGGGGGATCGGGTCGGCGATTTGCGCGAGCGCGGCGGCGGACTGGTCGGGATCGATGAAGGCGGGCGCGCCGCGCCGCAGGCCGCCGGCCGTGAAGATCAGCAGGTTGGCCGCATGCCCCAGCAGGCCGAGTCCGATGATCAGCTTGACGATGCTGCGCCGCATCATCATGTAGATGCCGGCGGCGTAGAGGATCCCGACGGTGAGGATCAGGACGGCCTGCATGCTATTCCTCCGCCAGGGCGAAGACGATGGTGAGCGCGACGCCGAGGACGACCAGGTAGACGCCGATATCGAACAGCAGCGGCGTGCCCGGAGCGCCCAGCACGGGCCAGGGGTCGTGCGACCAGAGGCCGGTCATGAACGGTTCGCCGGCCACGATGGACAGGATGCCGCTGGAGACGGCGGTGAGCAGCCCGAGCGCGATGAGCTGGAGCGGATCGAGCGGCAGGGCGCGGCGCGCGGCGGCGACGTGATGGGCGATCGCATAGAGCACGAAGGCCGCGGCCGCGATCAGGCCGCCGATGAAGCCGCCGCCGGGCAGATTGTGCCCCCGCAGCAGGACAAAGATCGAAAAGGTGACCAGCAGCGGCATCAGGTAGCGCGTGGCCGTGTTGAGGATCAGCGACGGCATCATCGAGCGGGCGGGCGGCGGGTTCATGAGGACTCCTTGCCGGGGCGGTCGCGGTCCAGGCGCAGCTTGAGCAGCGCGAGGACGCCGAGCGCGCCGATGGCCAGCACGGTGATCTCACCCATCGTGTCGACGCCGCGGAAATCGACGAGGATCACGTTGACGATATTGCGGCCGTGCGCCTGCAGATAGCTGTTCGCGGCATAGAATTCAGAGATGGGCGAGCCCAGGTCGGACTCCATGCCGAGCGTCATCAGCCCGATGACGACCAGGCCGAAGGCAACGGCGATGGCGGCCTCGGCCAGGCGCGTCGGCCAGCGCGAGAAGACCTGAAACCGCGGCAGCTTATACAGCACGAGGACGAAGAGAACGACGCTGAGCGTTTCGATGCAGAACTGCGTGATCGCCAGATCGGGGGCGCCGAACAGGACGAAAATGAGCGAGACGCAGTAGCCGACGACCCCCAGCGCGGCGATGGCCGTCAGGCGCGAATTGGTTGTGACCAGCGTCAGAATGGCCATCATCATCGTCAGAATGATGCACAGCTCGTGGAAGCGGATGTCGTTCCAGTTCGCCAGGCGGACGATCTGGACCTGCTCAAGCAGCGTGCCGCCGACCAGCAGGATGATCACGACGATCAGCGTGGCGATGTAGACCGGAAGCGAGCCGCTCTGGAGGATGCGCGTCTGCAGATGGGCGAAGCCGAGCACGCCCTGCAGCACCCATTCATACCAGCGGGCGGGTCCCAGCCGGCCGAGGGGCGCCAGGCGGTTGAGCCGCGCGCGGAGGAAATCCCAGCCCAGGAAGACGAGCAAGCCGGCTGCGATGGTGACGGCGCTGAGTAACAGCATGGGGGTGAACCCGTGCCACAGGGCCAGGTGCGGCGCGGGCGTCGCCGGCAGTTGCCCGACGGCGGCGACGGCCGGTGCGATCAGCCGGCCCTCGATCAGTCCGGGGACCAGGCCGAAGATCAGCCCCAGACTCGCCAGCGCCAGGGGGCCGAGCCACATCGACGGCGGAGCTTCGTGCGGCTCGCGCGGCGTGGCGGCCGGCGGGCCGACGAAAATGCGGACGCCGATCAGCAGCGCCACTACGAACATGCAGCCGTTGGCCGCGACGGCCACCGCGGCGAGGAGCAACGACAGATCGTGGGCGTGGAGCGCCTCGTAGATCAACTCCTTGCTGATGAAGCCGACGAACGGCGGCAACCCGGCCATCGAGAGACCGGCGAGCAGCGCGGCGACAAAGGTAATCGGCATGGCGCGCCGCAGGCCGCGCAGCCGGGTGACGTCGCGCGAGTCGACGGCGTGGTCGACGTTGCCGCCGACGAGGAACAACGCCCCCTTGTACAGCGAATGGACGAGAACGTAGAGGATGGCGCCCGTGACGGCGGTTTCGCCCCCCAGGCCGAGCAGGAACGTGAGGGCGCCCAGCACGCTGACGGTCGTGTAGGCGAGCTGGCGCTTGATGTCAACCTGGAGGAGCGCGAGCCCGGCGCCGACCAGCATCGTCAGCGCGCCGCAACCGCCGACATAAAGCTGCCAGCGCGGCGCGGCGCCGAGGATCGGGTGGAGCCGCGCCAGCAGATAGACGCCGGCCTTGACCATCGTGGCCGAGTGCAGATACGTGCTGACGGGCGCGGGGGCTTCCATCGCGGCGGGCAGCCAGAAGTGGAACGGAAACTGCGCCGACTTGGTGAACGCGCCGAGCAGAATCAACACCAGCGTGGCGTGCAGGAGTGGATGGCCGCGGACAAGGTCGCCGCGCGCGAGCAATTCGCTCAACTCCCAGCTTCCGCCGGCGAACGCCAGCAGGATCACGCCGGCCAGCAGCGCCAGCCCGCCGGCCCCCGTCACCAGCAGGGCCTGCAGCGCGGCGGCGCGCGAAGCCTGGCGATCGTGGTAAAAGCCGATCAGCAGATAGGAGCTGAAGCTCGTCAGCTCCCAGAAGACGAACAGCGAGAGGACATTATTCGAGAGCACGACGCCGAGCATCGAGCCCATGAACATCAGCAGATAAACGTAAAAGCGGCCCAGATGGGGATGACCGGCGAGATAGCCGCCCGAGTAGATGAGGACCAGGGCGCCGATGCCGGTGATCATGAGCGCGAAGAGGAGGCTCAGCCCGTCGAGGAGGAACGACAGCTGGATCTGGAGGCTGGGAATCCAGGGCCAGGAGAAGACATGGGATTCTGCCGGATGGCGCAGGGCGAAGTTGAGGAACCCAATGAACAGGACGGCGGGCAGCGCGGCCAGCAGCCAGCCGGCGGCGCGGTCCAGACGGCGCTGAAGCCAGGGGGCCACGATGGCCAGCGCAAACGGCGACAGCACGGCGAGGAGCGTCATGACGCGGGGGGTCCGCCGCAGGCCGCCGCCGCGGCGCGACGTGGATGCGACGGCGCGGCGGCCAGCCGCGCGCCGCGGAAGAGGTTCAAGAGTTGCATCAGCCTTCTCCGGCGCCTACCTCGGCCAGCGTCGGGCGCGGGCAGGGAAAGAAGGCATGGTACTGGAAATCAGCCGGCGAAGGAACGAAAACCGGACCGGCGATACGGCCAGTGTGGGAGCGGCGCCCCCGCCGGTCCATCCCACCAGCATCATTCCGCGCCTGGTTGCCGCTTAATATCGCGTCCAGTCGCCGACGCCCGTCCCGACGGCGCAATCGAGATACCGGCCGCGGAGGATCCATGCTCCCGGCCCCTGGGGCAGCGTGAACCGCTCGCCGGCCGCGAGCGTTTTCGTGTCGACGATCTCGCCGGTCAACGGATGGTGGACGTTAAGCGCCATCGGCCGGCGCGGCTCCAGCTCGACCCCGTCGGCCAACACCGCGATCGGCAGCGCAATAAAATCGCAGCCGTTCGTCGCCCCGTTGTTGCGGATCACGCCGTCGTTCGCCCCCGGCACCGCCGACCACGGCGTGTCGGGCTGACCCTCGCAGTAGGTGATGAACGGCGAATCGGGCATGATCCCGTTATTGCGGGCCCAGCCCGACAGATCCGGCGGCAGGATGTCGTCCAGGTGATCATACGCATCGATGGCGGGTGTCCCCTCGAACGTGGAGCTTCCGAAAACGCCCGCCTCACAGTGGAAGACATACATCGGCAGGCCCGCCGCCCAGGCGTAGACCGCCGCCATCACCAGCTTGACGGGATCGTTCTCCGAGTTGACCGACGCCCCCGGTCCGATCGGTTCATTGCTGCTCATCGGCGGCACATCGACGAGGCCCGTGCGGTAAATGTCGTAGACCGGGGCCCAGCCGGCATCGGGCGCAAGGTCGCGGGTGAAGTGGACCGTCGCGATGTCGGCCGCCGAGCCCGAATACAACAGGTTGATGCCGGCGTCGCTGATATCATCCGGCGCGCTGAGCGCCACCGGGATCTCCGTCCGCTCCGCCAGATACTGGCCGAACTCGCGCAGGTCGGCGCGGCCCTGCGCCCCGGAGAAGCCGTTCTGCCAGGCCTCATTGCCCACCTCCAGCAGAATGACCTTGTGCTCCCGGCCGACCAGGTTCTCCAGCATCGTGTCCATATGCGCGATGCGGTCGGCCTTGTCCGGCATCATCTGGGCGTCGGCGAAGATCGTCACTTCGGTTCGCAGGCCGTGTTCATAGGCAATGTCAATGCAGTCGCGGAACTGCTGCCAGTAGTCCTCCCATGCGGCCACGGGCACGTTGGCCCGATTGTTGAAGCTGACCGGGGCAATTTCCAGACCCTGCCACGCCTCATACCAGCCCACCATCGAGAGGATGCGGATATAGCGGAATTCGTTGGCGGCGAGGAAGCTCAGGTCGCTCTCAAACCGGTCCCGGTCGTACTTGCACCGGCGCATCGCCTGGAAATACGACGCGCCCAGGCCCAGAAACGGTCCCTGATTATCCACGAGCACGGCGCCGACCAACCGCACCGTATCGGCCTCCTGCGGCTCATACCCGCGGTCGAGGTTGAACGGCCCGACGGGCTCGCTCCACGGACCCACGCCGCACAGGTTGCCCAGACGCACCGCCGCGTAGGCCGGCGTCTGCTGCGGCAGTTTCCCGCTCCAGATCCAGTCGTTGGGCGATTCAAGCAGGCCCGAATCCCACAGCAGCTCGGAGTCCAGATCGGGTTCGCGCGTGATCCGCAGTTGAACGTGCGAATGCGCGTCCCCCTCCCAGAGCGCGCCGACCGTCGCCGAGGGGAGCGTTTCATTCGCCGCCGGGGCGGTCAGCGTCGGCGCGGCCGGGGGCGCGCACGCGACGCTGTAGACCCGGATGCGACTGAAGACCGCATTGGGCGGAGCCCCGAAATCGTCATACAACGGCGAGCGCGGGCTCGCGCCGATCCGGATGCTGTGGCCGGTCGGATTCCACAGGCCGGGGATCGTGATCTCGCGCAGCAGCACCCCGTCGCGATACGTCCGCAGCGTGCTGTTGTCGCCCACCGGCTCCCATTCCTCGCGGAAGCGATAGGTCGCCGTCGCATCCCACGCCAGCGGCGCCGTGTCCGGTTCCTCGTAGTTGGGCAGGATCTGCCAGACCAGCTCCAGCGAGTTGAGCTTCCCGGGGCGCGTGTCCATGCAGTTGGTCTTGCGGATGAAGTGCTTGAACGGGTCGTCGCGATAGCCGCCGTTATACTGCGTGTCGGCGTTTCCGAACGTGTAGTCGTACATGTGGAACAGTTCGGATTTGTCGGCGTTTTCCGGCCGGCAGTCGTCGGGCGGCAGGCCGGTGACGTCGAACTCGACCGCCCCCGCCGTCAGCGTTGGGATGTGCCAGTAGATGAAGTCGTCGGTGCCGGTGACTTTCCAGCCGCCGTCGGTGAACTCGCCCCCCGAGCGAACCCCGGAGGTCGAGCCGGCCAGATCATCGGCCAGGATGAGATTATCCTGGGCGCGGGCGCTGGAGGCCGGCAGGGCCGCGGCCAGCAGCAGGAGGGCAAGGCGGAACCCGGCGCGCGCCGCCGGCTGGGGCTGACTCGGTCGGGCCGCGACGGGCAGCACGGTGAACTGGCCGGAACCGGCCGGCGAAAGGAACGGCGACATCGTCAACTCCTCCCGAAAAACGGGCTGCGTATACTCGAGTATCTATTCTGCCCCCCGCCCCCCTCCCCGCGCAACCCCCGCCTCCGCAAGACGCCATCTCTTGCTCCAAAACCATCCCTCGGCCTCGGCTCTCGAAACCACCCCGCAATTACCAAAAGCCGGGCCGCCTGTGCGGCGGTCCGGCTTTGGACGTTCCAAGGGGGTTTCGGCGTTTGAACCAGACTTTGTCTCCCGGCCGGACTCCGAGCGCCGCCCCGCGCGCCTCTACGAGCAGCCCATCGAATTGCCGCAATTGAGGCACTTGTAGCATGTGCCGTTGCGCACGGTGATGTGGCCGCAACTGTCGCAGAACGGGGCGTCGCCCATCAGCGTCGTCATCTGGCTTTCCAGCCCCGAAGCGGCCGGCTTGGCCTGCGCCTGCGCGCCGCCGCGCGCGCTCACCCGCTCGGGTTCCACCACGCGGACCGGCCGGGCCGCGGGCGCCGCACCCGGCGCCGCCTCCGCCCCGCCGTCCTCGGTTTTCGGTTGCCAGCCCAGCGCCTTGGCCTCGGCCGACGATTCGGTGACCGACACGACGCTGCCGATGTTCTCCTCCGGCTTGACCTGGCACATGCTGTCGTCGCCCAGATACTCCAACGCCAGCACGCGGAAGATGTAATCGACGACCGACGTCGCCAGCTTCACGTAGGGATGATCGCACGGCCCCTGCGGCTCGAACCGCGTGAACGTGAACGTATCGACGAACTCGCGCAGCGGCACGCCGTATTGCAAGCCCTTGCTGATCGCGATCGCGAAGCAGTTCATCATCGAGCGGAAGGCCGCCCCTTCCTTGTGCATGTCGATGAAGATCTCGCCCAGCTGACCGTCCTCGTATTCGCCCGTGCGCAGGAAGACCTTGTGGCCGCCGACCCTGGACTCCACGGTGATCCCCTGGCGCCGTTGCGGCAGCCGGCGGCGCATCGGCGCCGGCGCCTTGAGCTGCACCGGTTGGGCCTCGGCGCGGGCCTCGTCCACCGCCCGGTTGAACGCCGCCGCCGCCGGCGCCTCGGGCGCCTTGGCCGCCACCTCCACCTCCTTGGCCTTCGGCTTCTTCTCGCTCGTGCTGAGCGGCTGGCTCAGCTTGCAGCCATCGCGGTAGAGCGCGATCGCCTTGAGCCCCATCCGCCAGCCCTCGACGTAGATCTCGCGGATCTCATCGACTGTCGCTTCGTTGGGCAGGTTGACCGTCTTGCTGATTGCGCCGGAGAGGAACGGCTGCGCCGCCGCCATCATCCGGATGTGCCCCATCGGCGCGATGAACCGTCGGCCGATCCGGCCGCAACGGTTGGCGCAATCGAACACCGCCAGATGATCCTCGCGCAGGTGCGGCGCCCCCTCCACCGTCATCCGGCCGCAGATGTGGTCGCTCGCCTCTTCGATCTGCGCCTCGGTGAAGCCCAGGAAGCGCAGGACGCTGAAGCCCGGCTCCTTGGTCTGGCCGTTCAGCCCGAGCCGGCGCAGCAGATCCTCGCCCAGAACCCACGGCGCGAACGCGCTGCCGAGGTCGAAGACGCCGCGCAGCGATTTCTCCACCCGCGCCAGGTCGTCGTCGGTAAAGCCGCGCTCGCGCAGCGTGGTCTCGTTGATGTGCGGCGCGTTGCGCAGCGTCATTGTCCCCAGCAGATACTGCAGGATGTCCTGAATCTCCGCCGAGCTGTAACCCAGGTTGCGCAGCGCCGCCGGCACCGACTGGTTGACGATTTTGAAGTAGCCCCCGCCGGCCAGTTTCTTGAACTTGACCAGCGCGAAGTCCGGCTCGATCCCCGTCGTGTCGCAGTCCATCAGCAGGCCGATCGTGCCGGTCGGCGCCAGCACCGTCGCCTGCGCGTTGCGGTAGCCGTGCTGCTCGCCGTGGGCGATCGCTTCATCCCAATCCTGGCGCGCCGCCTCCAACAGATAGCTCGGGCAGAACTCCGGATTGATCCGGTCGACTGCGTCGCGATGCTTGTGCATCACGCGCATGAACGGCTTGGCGTTGCGCGCGTAACCGGGGAAGGCGCCGACGTCGGCGGCGATCTCGGCCGACACGCGGTAGGCGTGGCCGGTCATGATCGCCGTGATCGCCCCGCACATCGCCTGCCCCTCGGGGCTGTCGTAGGGGATCCCCAGCACCATCAGCATCGCGCCCAGGTTGGCGTAGCCCAGCCCCAGCGGCCGGTAATCGTGGCTGTTGCGGGCGATCCGCTCGGTCGGGTAGCTGGAGAAGTCGACCAGAATCTCCTGCGCCAGGATGAGCAGGCGCACCGCATGGCGGAACCCCTCGACGTCGAACTCCCCCTCCTCGTCCAGGTATTTCAGCAGGTTGATCGACGCCAGATTGCACGCCGTGTCGTCCAGGAACATGTATTCGGAGCACGGGTTGCTCGCCCGGATCTTGTCGGTGTTGGGGCAGGTGTGCCAGTCGTTGATCGTCGTGTCGAACTGCACGCCGGGGTCGGCGCAGCGCCAGGCCGCCTGGCAGATCTTCGCCAGCAGGTCGGCGGCGTTCTTGCGCTCGATCAGCTCGCCGGTGACGCGGCCGTACGTGCCCCAGTCCTTCCCCTCGAGCGCCGCCTGCATGAACTCGTCGGTGATCCGCACCGAGTTGTTCGAGTTCTGGCCCGAAACGGTATGGTAGGCCTCGCCGTTGAAGTCGGCCGGCAGCCCGCCGTGCTCGATCAGGATGCGCGCCTTCTCCTCCTCGCGCACCTTCCAGCTGATGAACTCCTCGATCTCGGGGTGATCCATGTCGAGGCAGACCATCTTGGCCGCGCGCCGGGTCGTGCCGCCGCTCTTGGTGGCGCCCGCCCCGCGGTCGAACACCTCCAGGAAGCTCATCAGCCCCGAGCTGGTGCCGCCGCCGGAGAGCTTCTCGTGCTTGGAGCGCAGGCGCGAGAAGTTCGTCCCCGTCCCCGAGCCGTACTTGAAGATCTTCGCCTCGGTCTTGATCAGGTCGAAGATTGACATCAGGTCGTCCTCGACCGACTGGATGAAGCAGGCCGAGCACTGCGGCCGGCTGTAGTTGTTGTCGATCTCCTCGATCGCGTCGGTCGCCGGGTCCCAGGCGAAGTTGCCCCCGCTCCCCTTGATCCCGTATTCGTGCCACAGGCCGCAGTTGAACCAGACCGGCGAGTTGAACGCCCCCTTCTGCGTGATCAGCAGGTGGGCCAGCTCGGCCTCGAACGTGTCGGCGTCCTCCTTCGAATGGAAGTAGCGGCCCATCTGCTCGCCCGCGACGCGGATCGTGTGGACGATGCGGTGGACCACCTGGCGGGCGCTCGTCTCGCGCCCCTCCGGGCCGCTCAGGCCGGCGCGCCGGAAATACTTCGAGACAATGATGTCGGTGGCAAGCTGACTCCAGGCGCGCGGCACCTCGGCGTCGCGCATCTCAAAGACGATCGAGCCATCGGAGTTGGTGATCACCGATCGGCGTTTTTCGTACTCCACCTCGTCCAGCGGGTTGATGTCGGAGCGGGTGTGGCGGCGGAACAGTTTCATGGGGAGGCCCTTTCAGGCGGGCTCGTGGTGTGGTCGGGGCCGACCAGCCGTCGGGCGTGGGGGCAAAACCGGTCTCAGCGAATGCTCAAAGGCGACAGCTTAGCGGACACGCCCGGCGGGGGCGCGCCGGCCGGAGCCTTGCTCCGGCGCATTTCGGGTCATCTTCGTTCAGGAGGACAAAGCACCCATCGGGCCGGAGCGCACGGACCGACCATCAGGGCTGCCGAACTTTCCTCGCAAGCGTTCCGAGAGCATTCTACAGGAGCGGGTCACAACGGTCCATCGGGTTCGCCTTCACGGGTTCCACGGGATCGCCGGCAACGCTTTACCAGAGCGGATTCAACGGGTCGCAACCGGAGCAGGGGCGACGGGTATCGGATCATTCGGCAGCCCTGAGTCGCGGAGGCCCCGGTCGCTGTTCCGGCGCCGCCGCGCGGTCGGGCGTCAGGTGCGCAGTGCCTGTCGCCCGGGATCCCCGTTCCAGGGGAACCGGCCCGATGCCCCCCTTCCCCGTCAGGGAAGTCGGCCCGGCCGTCTCTGCCCCACCCAAGGCTGCCAGTGACAGAGGGCGGAGGCGTCGGGCCCGGCATCGGGGTTGATATCGCGAGGGGGGACGGTTCGCTTCGGCGGGGAGACGGAAAGAAGACCATGCAGTTCAGTTCGCCGATAGCGACCGGAGCCCGGTAAGTCGCGATTGTGGGGCGGTTATAACGCCGGCCCCGGGAGAAGTCAACCCCAAAAAAGCAACATCTTGTCGTCCTCGGTAAAGGGAGGTGCAATATATTGTATCCGCCGGATCCATTTGGGAATCGGGATCGGATTCGGGATCGGCATCGCCGCCCCTCGCCGGGATGCCTCGGTCGCACCGCCGATCCATGCCGCCTCCATGGGCCATCCCGGCCCGAAATCCAGCGCGGGAGTGGCGTCACGCTCAAAGGCGCACCCGAGAATTCGACTCTCGTCGTTCAGGTTTCGAAAACCGCCTCATGAAAGAAGCAACCGGCCGATACCTGGGAGCGCAACGCTGCTGAGTGGCAGAGCTTATTTCCTGGGGAAAGGAATATTCTGGCGCTGAAATGAAAAATCCGTCGGACCGGTTCGATCCGACGGATGATTTGTCGCACGGCGGGCTTCGCGGCGGATTACGCCTGATCGCCCACGGCGGTCGGCGCGAGGCCGGCTGGGGCGCGCTTGTCGATGTGATTGCGCTCGCGCACCTCGCGCGCCACCGGCTTCAGATCGTGGATGATCCCCAGCCAGGAGAGCAGCTTCAGCCCGTAGTAGGTGATGTCGATCTCCCACCAGTAGAAGCCCTGGCGCGCGGTGTTGGGATAGTAGTGGTGATTGTTGTGCCACCCCTCGCCCAGCGTGACGAACGCCAGCAGCAGGCTGTTGCGGCTGTTGTCGCCGGTTTCGTAGCGCCGCCGGCCCATCAGGTGGTTCAGCGAGTTGATCGTGCACGTCCCGTGGAACAGGACGACGGTGGAGATGAAGTAGCCCCAGATCAGCATCTGCATGGCGCTGGTGCCCAGGTGCGGCCAGAGCGTGTTGAGCACCCAGCCCAAGACGAACATCGCGGCGCCGGTCAGGAACGGCACCACCGTTTCGAACCGGTTGAGCAGGCGCAGTTCGGGGAACTTCAGCCAGTCCTTGACGTATTGCTCATCGGTGGCGTAGGTCGACGCCGACGAGACCCACCCCATGTGGCTCCAGTAGAGCGTGTGGATGATCGGCGAGTGGTGATCCGGCTCGGTGTCGGAGAACTTGTGGTGATGGCGATGGTGCGCCGCCCACCACAGCGGCCCGCGCTGCGTGGCCGTGTTCCCCCAGACGGCGAACACGAACTGCCAGAACCGGTTCGTGTAGAATCCGGTGATGGCGAACATGCGGATGAAATACATGAACGCGGCGACGCCCACCGCCACCGGGCTGACCCCGACCCACAACACGCCCAGGCACATCAGGTGCAGCCCGATGAACGGGATGCTGCGGACGAGTTCGAAACGCGGGGCCAGTTTCTCGGCCGGGTTGACGCCGGCCGTCGAGTCGAACCAGCGGGCGATGCTGATCATCAGCCGCTTGATCAGCGGGCGCTGGGTCGGTGCAGTCTCAGCCATCAGGCTTGCTCTCCATTCATGGTCGGGGTACGGCGTCGGTTCAGCGGAGGCGGAAGGCGCCCGGCCGGACAACGCCGTGGTTCAAGCTATTGAATCGGTTGGGCGCGCGGTCGATCTGAGTGATTTGCGGTGGCGGGTCGATCAACGACGGATGTGCAATCAAATCCAGGGAGCGAATGATGAAAGCCTGCTTTCGGTGAGACATCGTTCGCATCCCAATCACTCGCCCACTCCCGCCGGGGGGCGCGGGCGCCGCGGGGTGGAACGGAGGCGCTGCGGGCGCCCGTTCATCCGGAACAGACCCTAGCACGTCCGGTAAGGATTGGCCAAGAATAATTGATTGCGATGTGAGGTAATCGGGACGCCGGCCTCCCCAACCCGTCCGCGGCCCCGCCCGCGACGGATGGCATAAATCCAGCTTCCTGAACCTTGCGCGATTTCGCCAAAGGATCTTCCCATGGCCGCCACTTCCCCCGTTCCCCAGGCTGTCGGCCAGCCCCAGGCCGTCGGTCACGAACCCGCCGGGCGCGTCCTCGTCTCCGGATCGCACGGCCTGATCGGCGCCGCCCTGCTCGAACGGCTGCGGGCCGACCAGGCGCGCGTCGTCCGGCTGGTCCACGGCGCCACCCCGCGCCAGGGCGAACAGGCGATCTCCTGGGAGCCCGAGGAACGCCGGCTCGACGGCGCCGTCCTGGAGGGCTTCGATGCCGTCGTCCACCTGGCCGGCGAGAGCATCACGGGCCGCTGGACCGTCCAGAAGAAACAGCGGATCCGCGAAAGCCGCGTCGCCGGGACGCGGCTGCTCTGCGAGCGGTTGGCCGCCGCTGCCGCCCGGCCGGCGGTTCTGATCTGCGCCTCCGCCATGGGCTTCTACGGCGATCGCGGCGCCGAGATCCTGACTGAGGAGAACGCTCCCGGCGGCGGGTTCCTGGCCGAGGTCTGCCAGGCGTGGGAAGCCGCAACCGAACCGGCCCGCGAGGCCGGAATCCGCGTGGCGCTGACCCGCTTCGGCGGCGTGCTCAGCCCGCGCGGCGGCATGCTCAAGATGATGCTGCCGTTCTTCAAAGCCGGCGTCGGCGGCCCCGTCGGCAGGGGTGATCAATACGTCAGCTGGATCGCGCTGGAGGACGTCGTGCGGGGAATTCTGTGGCTGATGCGGCGCGCGGACCTTGCCGGCCCGTTCAATTTCGCCGCGCCCGAGGCCGTCACCAACCGCGAGTTCGCCCGGACGCTGGGGCGCGTGCTCAAACGGCCGGCCGTGACGCCCGCCCCCGCCGCGGCCGTCCGGCTGGCCCTGGGCGAAATGGCCGAGGAGCTCCTGCTGGCGAGCATCCGCATGACGCCCGCGCGGCTGCAAGCCTCCGGCTTCGAGTTTCGCCACCCCCGGCTGGAGGACGCCCTCCGGGCGATGCTGTGAAGGCGGATCCGCCGCGCGTCCTCGGGCGAGATGAAATGCCGGTGGGGAGTCGATTTCGATTTCGATCCCGATCCTGATTTCAATCCAGATCCCGGTCTGTTTCGTATGCGGCGGCGGCGCGCCATGAATGGAGTTCGAGAGCCGAGGACGAGGGACGAGAGCCGAGGGCCGAATTTTGGGGAAGGCCTTCGGGAGCAATTACGAGAACGAGGACGAGGGACGAACCTCTCAGAGGGGTTCGAAGAGTTCGCCTTGCAGCGAGGCGGGGGGGCGGACGCCCATGTGCTCGAACGCCCGCGCCGTGGCGACCCGTCCGCGCGGCGTCCGGTGCAGAAATCCGATCTGAATCAGATACGGTTCATACACGTCGATCAGCGTGTCCTCTTCCTCGCCAATGGCGACCGCCAATGTATTCAGGCCGACGGGGCCGCCGCCGAATTTCTCGATCAGCGTCCGCAGCAGCTCGCGGTCCATCTGGTCCAGTCCGCGCTCATCGACCTGAAGCATCTTGAGCGCGCGGGCGGCGGCCTCGTGTGTGATGCGCCCGTCGCCGCGCACCTGCGCCCAGTCGCGCACGCGGCGCAGCAGGCGGTTGGCGATGCGCGGCGTGCCGCGGCTGCGCCGGGCGATCTCCGCCGCCCCCTCCGGCTCGATCTCGACCTCCAGGATCCGCGCCGAGCGCGCGACGATCCGTTCCATGTCCGCGCCCTCGTAGAAGTTGAGCCGGTGCAGCATGCCGAACCGCGTGCGCAGCGGGGCGGTGATCATCCCGGCGCGCGTCGTCGCGCCGACCAGCGTGAACTGCGGCAGCTCCAGCTTGATCGACTTGGCGTGCGGCCCCTCGCCGATCAGGATGTCGATCTGGAAATCTTCGAGCGCCGGGTAGAGGCATTCCTCGACGACGCGCGCCAGCCGGTGGATCTCGTCGATGAACAGCACGTCGCCCGGCTGCAGGTCGGTCAGGATCGCCGCCAGGTCGTCCTTGCGCTCGAGCAGCGGCCCGGACGTTTCCTTGATCGTCGTCCCCATCTCGTTGGCGATGATCTTGGCCAGCGTGGTCTTGCCCAGACCGGGCGGGCCGTAAAGCAGGACGTGATCGAGCGCCTCGCCGCGGGCGCGGGCGGCCTCGATCGACAGAATCAGTTGTTCGAGAATCTCGCGCTGGCCGATGAATTCACGCGTCGAGGCCGGCCGCAGCGTGTTGTCCGCGGCCAGATCTTCCTCCAGGCGTGCGCCGGTCAGCGGTCGCGTCGGGTCGGTGGGCATGGGGAACGTCCGGCGGCGTCGGGCACGCGGCGATCATGCGGCCCTCAAGGGCGGTCGTCCCATTGAACCGGTTTGCGCGGGCTACGTCAACCGGCCGAATCGATCCGTTCGATCCCCTCCACCCCCTCCGGTTGCGGGGCGGTGCCGATCTCCTGGATGATCTCGACCAGCTCGTGAATCGGATTCTGGAATTCCAGTCCCATCAGGCAGGCGTCGGGGTCCGGCAGCGCGTAGTAATCGATCCACGCCACGCGGCAGAACGTCTGGTGCAGCGGTTCCCAGAGCGGCTGTTCGCAGTAGATCTTGGCATAGCGGCGCGAGTTGACCAGCAGGCCGAACATGTCGCCGGTGACGTTGTTCAGCCGCGCCTTGACGCCGTAGGCCGAGAGGTTGCAGATGATCCCCTCCAGCCGGTACGGGCGGAAGGTCATTTCGGGCATGGCCACCTCGATGCTGATCGGCACGGGGGCCACCGGCACGCGCGTGGCGTTGCGCCGTTCGGTCCAAATGTCGCGGAAGTCGTCGATGAACCGCAACTAGTTGCGTTTGATCTCCGGCATCGCCTTGAGGAACGCATCAACGACCTGCGGATTGAACATCTTGCCGGCCTGGTCGACGATGTATTGCACCGTCTTATCCGTGGGCCAGGCGGGTTTATAGGGGCGCGCCGTGGTCAGCGCGTCGAAGACGTCGGCGATCGAGACGATCTGCGCCTCGATCGGGATGGCGTCGCCCACGAGCCCGTCGGGGTAACCCGTTCCGTCGTAGCGCTCGTGATGGCGCAGCGCGATCACCGCGCCCAGCCGCATGATTTCCGACGCGCTGTTCTCCAGAATGTGGTAGCCCAGCCGCGTGTGCTGCTGCATCGTCGTGCGCTCTTCCTCGGTCAGCGCGCCGGTCTTTTTCAGGATCTGGTCGGGGACGCCGATTTTGCCCAGATCGTGCAGCTTGGAGGCGGTCGCCAGGCGGGCCGCGGCCTCGTCGGACCAGTTCAGTTCGCGGGCGATCGCCGCGCTGTAGGACGAGATCCGTTTGAGATGGTTCGAAATGTTCTGGTCGTGGGTTTCCGACGTCAGGATCAACAGCCGGATCGAGTCGTCCTCGAGTGAGGCGGCGGCAATCGGCGCGGTCGTTTCCACGCGCGGCTCGGCGGCGACCGGGCGGACCGGTGTCTGGGCCGGTGCCGGCCGCGGCGCATACCTCGGCGCCGGATCATCGTCGCCCAGTGTGTCGTTTGTTGCGTTGGCGAACCCGCCGCGCCGGGGAGAACGCCGTTGGCCGCGGCGCCGTTCTGGACTGCGCCATTCGGAGTTGCGCCGTTCAGCCCGCGCCCGAAAACCAGCAGGCGCGACTCCTCCGGCGGCGCCGGCTCGCCGGGCGACGATTCCGGCGTCCGCGGCGTGTGCGCTTCTTCAAGATCCAGTTCCGGTTCGGTGTCGGGCGGGCGCAGTTCCACCTTGCGCCGGGCGCGTCCGTTCGACTGGACGCGGGGCGTGCCGTCGGCCCGCGTCGTCAGGCCGCACGCCTCGCGGTAAAATTTCTCCAGCTCTTCCCGCCGCCGCGGCATGAGCAACTCAAACCGCAGCTTGTAGTAAACCGGGCTGTCGGGCGTCGGCGGCGTCACGTGATCCTCGATGCACGCCAGCGTGCGCCCCTTCATCGGGCCGTCGTTGCCTTCCAAGCGCAGGTATTGCCCCTTGGCGAGCGACGGCGGCGCCTGCGGGTCCCCCTCCTCGTATTCCTTCAGACGCAGGAAGGCCTTGTTGATCGACAACTTGGTCAACACCCCCTGCGATTCGCAGCCTTTTCGGTCCCCCACGTCGAAGACGAGCCGGACGGGAACGAACACATTGACCAGCGGGCATTCGTCCCCTTCCCTGACGTTAATCAACTGCCATTCGCCGCGGGCCGCCGGGTCGTCGGCCCACTCGCGGCGCAGACGCGTCAGCGTCGTGATGCTGCCGCAGTTGGCGCAATAGATGATGCGGTCCGTGACTTTGCTATAGATCGCCAGGCGCGGCGCGCCGCAATGGCAGATCAGCCGCACACGGCATTCCGGGCCGTTGGCGCCGCCGTTGATGTCCAGTACTTCGATCAAGTGGATGCACCCTTCTGGGACGTCGCCCGCAGAAAGTCTCCCAAAACGTCTCGCGTTCCCTGTTTCTTTTCGTGAGTCAGGGCCCGCGGCTTTAGCGGGAGTCAAAATTCGATTCGCCGGGGGGCCTGTCCGGTTCCGGTCCCGGGCCTCAAGCGGAGGGGAATCCGGCCGATAGAACGATCATGAGCCCTCTCGCGCCGATCCGGCGCCGGGAGGAGAATCCGTGTTTATGGGGTTTGCGTGCCCTCAACCCTGTCCACAGCCCGCCACCGGATCGTCGCCGTCAGCGACGACGCCGAGGTGATCCGCGAGGTCGAAGAGCGGCTCGAGGTTTTCGGCGCCGAGTTCATCGGGCTGCTCGCCGACGGCGGTCTGCTCCCCGGCCTGATCGAGGCCGCGCCGGACCTGGTCGTCATGGACTCATCGGGCGACAGCGTGCGCGACCTGCGCGTGATCAGCGCCGTGCGCCGCCGCGCGCAGCAGTGCCGGTTCATTCTGCTCGTCTCGCGCGAGCAGCTCGATCACATGCGCGACATGACGCGCAGCCGCGCCATCGCCTATCTGGGCAAACCGGTCCTGGCCGATGAACTCAACGCCCTCGTCGAGCGGCTGCTGCGCGTCCAGCGGAGCCCGGTCAATCGCCGCGAACACAGCCGGTTTTCCCTTGTTCTGCAAACCACCTGCCACGTGATCAACCCGTTCAACGACAGCGAGGGGCATGCCGTGGCGGCACTGGTGCGCGATGTCAGCCGCGACGGCATCTCGCTCCTCGTCCGCCAGCTCATGCCGGTTCCGGCGATCATCAAGCTGGTCTTTCACATCCCAGGCCAGAACGCGCCGGTGCAGGTCCTCGTGCGGTCGATCGCCTGCACGCTGACGCAGATCCCCGGCGCCTACCGCATCGGCGCCCGGTTCGTGGGCCTGCTGCCCGCCCCGCTCGACGCGGTGATCGGCCGGCTGAACGGCGCCGCGCCGATGGATGGCGACCTGTTTCTGGGCAAGAGTTTCCGCGACGCCGTGGAGGACTGGCTCAAGGCGCACCAGGAGGAAGCCGTCACGCGGGCCGTGATCGGCAGCGCGCCGCTGGGCGACCTGGTCAATGAGCTGTGCGCGGATGTGGAGGAATCGCCCGTCTTCCAGGGGGTGCTGGCCCAGGTGCGGGCGAGCGAAGGCTGAAGTCAGCCGCCCGGCCCGGCCGGCGGGGCGGCCTCCGCCGCTTCGGCGCGGATCAGGCCGAACGGCGTCTGCTCGTCCTTCTGCCCCAGCGGATTGTCCTTGAGGATGGCTTCGATCAGGCGCGGGTCGGCGATGCCGTCCGAACCGAGCACCCATGAGCCGCCGATATCGTTGACGTCGACGACGGCCGCAGCCAGCCCGGTCCGCGCGCGCAGCCGGCGCGCGACGTCGTCGGGATCCTTCGGCCCCAGGATCACGCAGTCCGACTGCAGCGGACTGGTGCCGGCGGCGTCGATCGTGGCGGCCTGCATGCCGGCGATGCGGTAAAAATCGCCGCGGCGGCCGAAGGCGCGGGTCAGCCCGCCGATCGCCGCCGCCGCCAGAATCCGCGCCGCCCCGCATTCATTGATCGCGCACTGCATCGTTTCGGGCGAGCGCAGGCCGACGCCGTAGGGCACCTTGCGCACGCAGCGCCACAGCAGCCGCGCCAGCAGTCCGATCCGGATTTCGCTGACCGGGATTGCCCGGCCCTGCGTCACTGCCACGACCTTCTCGCTGACGAACAGGATGTCGCCCGCCTGACGCAGCTCGCGCGAGTAGCGGTCGCACAGCTCGACGATGTCGTCCTCGCGCGTGACGCGGTGGGTGCGGATCGGGATGCGACGCCAGCGCCGGCCATCAACCGTGATCAGGGGATTGCGCTGTTTGGCCATGGCCGCCTCCGGCTCCGGATTGCGTCAGATCTCGACCGTGAACAGCTCGTCGTCGATCTCGCCGGCGGCCACCCGCGTGACGGGGCCGGTCATCGTGATCGCGTAATCCTCGGCGATCTGAATGCGCAGATTCCCCCCCGGCATGTGGACAGTGATGTCGCGGTCGCACAGCCCCAGCCGGTGCGCGACGGCGGCCGCCGCGCTGGAGCTGCTGCCCGAGGCGAGCGTGTAGCCGGCCCCCCGCTCCCAGATCTCGATGCGGATGTTATTGCGGTCGAGCACCTGCAGGAACTGGACGTTCGTCCGATTGGGAAAAATGGGGTGGTTCTCCAGCTGGGGCCCCAGTGCGCGGGCCTCCTCCGCGCTGACCTCGTCGCGGACGACGACGCAATGCGGATTGCCGATCGTGGCGGCGTTGTAGGTGACAATCATCTCCCCGGCGGTCAGTTGCTGGCCGAGGACTTCGCCGGCGACGCCGCTGACGGGAATTTGCGCGGCGTCGAAGCTGACCCGGCCCATTTCGACCGTCACCCTCGCGCCGCCGGCGTTCACCTCGCAGCGGACCCGGCCGCCCGGGGTATCCACCGTAAACGGGCGACCGGGTTGCACGCGGCCGCTGTCGAGCAGAAAGCGCGAAAAAATCCGCAAGCCGTTGCCGCTCTTCTCCGCCTCGCTGCCGTCGGGATTCCAGATGCGCAGGCCGAAATCGCCCTTGTTCGTCGCCAGCGGCCCGTGCAGGATGCCGTCGGAGCCGACGCCGTAGTTGCGATGGCAGATCTTGCGCACCGCGGTCGGCTCGAGCCGCTCGATCCCGTCGGCGGGGTCCATGACCAGATAATCGTTGCCCAGGGCGTGATACTTGTGAAAACGCATGACGGACCGGTTCCAAGGCCAGGGTTTACGGATGGGGACGCGAGAGGGCATGCTGGAGGCGGCCGGAGACTCCCCAAACAGGCGCAGCCTAGCATGGCGCCGGGGTCTTTGCAAAGGCGGGGGCGGGGCCGAGGTGACCGGCCGGCGGCTCGGTTGGATCCATCATCCCCGCTGCAACCGGCAGGAGATTTGCTCGCATCGGCGCAAGGGAGGCGAACTTGCCGGCAACGATGAACCGCAACCTTCTGTTCGCGACGCTGACGGCGGGCCTGGCGCTGGCCGGCGTGATCGCCGCCCAGACCGCCGCGCCGCGCCTGGAGCGGCCGCTGCCCAAAACCATCATCCGCGGCAATCTGCACGTCGACGGCGAACGGACATGGAACGCCCAGCATGTCGTGATTCACGGTGATCTGATCCTGGAAGAGGGCGGCCGGCTGGAAGTGAACGACAGCGTCGTGGAACTGGTCGGCGAGGCCGCCGGCGACCGGGTCATCCGCTGGCGCGGCGGCGCCCTGCTGACGATCGATTCCACGCTGGGGGGGACACCCGGAACCGACGACGCGCCCTCCGCGCCGGCCGACCTGCTGCTGCTCGACGGCGACTGGGGCACCACCCGGACGACGCTGCAACACATCGGCGAACTGCGCGTGGGCGGCGCCCCGCCCGGCGGGCACCTGTGGGGAACGGGCCTGACCGCGCGCGATCAGGTCGGGCCGGTTCTGCTGAGCGGCGCCGGCCGGATTGACCTTGTCGACAGCGATGTGCGGATTGAGCCGGCACCGTAAAACCGTCTATTAACCACCGAGTGGGCGATCCTTGACGGCCCCGCGCCCGCCGACCGCGATGGCACGCCGTTGGCTTTCCGACTGGGGGACGCGATTCACGGGCGCGCCGTCCCGTTCCATCCCCCCCTTAAGGACCCATACTCATGGCCACGCGGAAGGCCGACGCGATCATCATCGGCAGCGGCCAGGCCGGCGTCCCCCTGGCGCTGAAATGGGACCGAACGGGCAAGAAGGTCATTCTGTTCGAGAAGGGCGCCCTCGGGGGAAGCTGCGTCAATTACGGCTGCACGCCGTCCAAGGCCTTTCTGGCGGCGGCGCACCGGGCGCAGAGCGTCCGCTCGGCCCGCGAACTGGGCGTTCACGCCGACGTTCGTGTGGAGTTCGCCGAGGTCATGAAGCGGGTGCGCGACGTGCGTGCGGAGTGGAACGAAGGGGTCGGGCGCAATTTCAAGAACAGCGGCATCGAGCTGATTGAGGGCGTGGCGCGGTTCGCCGGCGAACGCCGCGTCGAGGCCCAGACTGCCGCCGGAACCGAAACCGCCGAGGCTCCGCTGATTGTCATCGATACCGGCTCCGCCCCCCGGATCCCCGCCATCCCCGGTCTGGAGGGCACGCCCTTCCTGACGAACATGAACTTCTTCGATCTGCGCGAGCAACCCCGTTGCCTGATTGTTCTGGGCGGCGGCTATGTCGGCCTGGAACTGGGACAGGGGATGAGCCGGCTGGGGAGCGAAGTGCACATTCTGGAACGCGGGGACTGCCTGCTGCACAAGGAGGATGCGCGCGTCAGCGAGTGCTTTGTGCATGCTTTCGAGAACGAAGGGATCAAGGTCCATCTGGAGGTGGAAGTGAGCGAAGTGCAGTACGACGGAGCGGCATTTCACCTGAAGCTGGCCGGCGGGACGCGGCTGGAGGGCGACGCGCTGCTGGTGGCCGTCGGCCGCCGGCCCAATTCCGCGGCACTCCAGTGCGCCAGGTCCGGCATCGAACTGACGGATGAGGGATTCATCCAGGTCGATGAGCGGCTCAGGACGACGTGCAAGGGGGTGTTTGCCGCCGGGGAAGTGGCGGGGCAGCCGCCGTTTACCCATGCCGCCTGGGAGGACCACTTGCGCATTCTGGATACGCTGGAGGGGGGCAAACGGACGCGGGCGGATCGGGCGCTCGGCTACTGCACGTTCACCGAGCCGCAGATGGGCCGCGCCGGGCTGTCGATGAAGCAGGCCCAGGCGGCGGGCTATCGCGCGCGGTGCGTTGGCAAACCGATCCGCGAGATCGCCCGCGCGGCCGAATGGTGCCACCACGAGGGCTTTTTCGAGATGGTGATCGATGAGGAGTCGGACCGGATCCTGGGCGCCACGCTGGTCGGCCATGAGGCCGGCGAACTCGTCCATCTGTTCCTCGGCCTGATCGAATGCAAGGCGACATGGCGCGTGCTGGCCGACATGGTGGCGATCCACCCCACCTACGGCGAAGGGCTGCGGAGCATGGCGCGCCAGCTTGCCGACTGAGCGGCGGCGGTCCCGCTCCGGGGGGAATTCACCGGTCACGTCGCCTGAGTTATGATGCATGCAGCCAAGGCCGCGGCCACTTGGCGCAAATCACCGCAGGGGGGAGACGACCATGGACGTCGGGCAGTTGGGTGAGCAACTGGTGCAATGGCTCAATTTCGAGTCGCGGCCACTGGATGTCATCCTGCGGCTGTCGATGGCGGCGCTCTGCGGCGGCATCATCGGCTGGGACCGCGAACGCGAGGACAAGCCGGCCGGTCTGCGCACGCACATGATGGTGGCGCTGGGGGCCGCGGCGTTTATGGTGTTGACGGTCGAAGTCAGCCGGCAGACGACCGGGTTCGCGTACGATCCGGTCCGCACGGTGGCCGGCATCGCCGGCGGATTGGGGTTCCTCGGCGCCGGCACGATCATCCAGTCGCGCCATCGCGTCGAAGGGGTCACCACGGCGGCGGGCATCTGGGTGGTGGGGGCGCTGGGCACGATCTGCGGCGCGGGTCTCTACGGCGTGGCGCTGCTGACCACGATCCTGGCGTTCATCATTCTGACGGTGGTGCAGTTCTTCAAGCTGCGCGTGCTGCATCTGAGGGCACAGCCGCCGGCGCACAAGCCGGACTGACCCGCGCGGCGCGGCGAGGGGAGCGTCAGCCGCGCGCCGTGCGCGCGATCTCCCGCGCCTGGCGGCAGAGCTTGGTAATCGAGGCCCACTCCTGCCGGGCGATTGCGCCGGCCGGGGCGATCCATGTCCCGCCGACGGCCGTTACGATGTCCAGCGCCAGGTAGGCCGCGAAATTGTCCTCGCGGATCCCGCCGGTCGGCAGGAACTTGACCCCGGTGTGGCGGAACGGCGCCGCCAGCGCCTTGAGCATCTCGATGCCGCCAGAGGGCTCGGCCGGAAAGAACTTGAGCACCTGACACCCCGCCAGCAGGGCGCGGTCGATCTCGGTCGGCGTGACCACCCCCGGCACGAACGGGAGTTGCAGCGCGGCACAGGCTTGCGCCACGTCCGGGTTGAAGCCGGGCGCGACGATGAACCGCGCGCCCGCCTGGTGCGCCTGCCGCACCTGGTCCGGCGTGCGGACGGTTCCGGCGCCGGCCAGCACGTCGGGACACTCCCGGCGAATTCGCGCGATCGCGTCGGCCGCGGCGCTGGTGCGGAACGTCAGCTCGATCACCGGGATCTCCCCCTCGGCCAGCGCCCGCGCCAGCGGCACGGCCAGCTCGGGGTCTTCCATCGCGATGACGGGGACCAGGCCGGTCCGCTCGATCTGCTCCAACGCCTGATTCTGCATGCGCGTGCTTTCTGTTCTGGAATTGACTTGCCCGCGAATTCTGCCCGAACCGCGCGGCAATGACAATTCTTCCCTGACTTGCGGAAGCTCCGGCATCCGTCGGGCCGGGGTTACCAGCCCTGGTCGTGTTCCAACTGCTTGCGGGCCTGCTCGCGGGCGGCTTCCTTCTCCCGGCGGCGGCGCGCGAGCATCTCGCGCTCGGTACGCCGCGCTTCGCCCAGGTAGAGCAGGCTGGCGATGCTGGCGGGCAGCGTGCCGAGGG
>MVZB01000001.1 GCA_002068205.1 candidate division BRC1 bacterium ADurb.BinA292 | reverse complement strand
GGCGGCGCGGTCGCGCGCTTCGCCCGGCGCGTTGGCAAGGTCGCCCGCCGCGGGCGCCAACCCCGCCACATGGACCAGGAGCGTTTCGATCCCCAGATTCCAGTGCGAGGGCTCCAGCTCGCGGGCAAAGTCCATCAGTTCCTTGAGCGGCGTGCGCCGCGCCAGCAGGTAATACAGCGTTCGCCCCGGCCCCGCGCCGAGCGTCATCATGACGGCCTGATGGAACACCTGTTCCAGCTCGGCCGACTGGGCCTGCTCGGCCAGGCGGTGCATCTTGGCCGTCAGGCGTTCATCGCCGGCGCGATCAAGGAAATCGGCGATCTCGGCCGGCGGCAGTTCCGCCATCAGCCGGTGGCAGCGTCCCAGCCCCTCCGGCTGGGCATACTGGTAGTCGTCCGGCGAGAGCGACCGGCGCAGCGTTTCCAGATCTGGAAATATGAACGGTTCCAGTTCGAGGCGCGGCACGCGCTTGCCGTTGTGCAGCGGATCGTCGGCCCCGCCGTCGGGGTTGTTCAGGACGACGTGCAGGACGACGCGATTGTAATCCAGATCACGCTGATGCCCGTGCGCCAGCCAGTCGGCCGGGATCAGATGGATTTCGACGTCGCCATCGACCGTGTCGGGTCCGAGCAACAGGCGGGCGCCCTTGAAGTCGGGCCCGGCGGCGCCGTTCCAGCGCCCCGGTTCGAGAACGCGCAATGCGCGCCCGTCGACGGTCCGCATCCCGTCGGGGCTGAACAGCCCCTGGGCCCAGATGGTCTGAACCAGCCGTTCGCTGACCGGATTGAGCGCGGCGGGGTGCGCGCCATCGTAGGGGCTTTCCGGCTCGGCGGCGCGCGCGCCGGGTCCCTCGGTCAACCGGCGTTTGAGCCGCTGACGGTATTCCCAGAAGCTGACGGGCGCCGACGCCGTCATGGGAAGAAGCCTTACTGCCTTTTGGCGAGCTCCATGAATTTTTCGTAAATCGCCCGGGCCTGCGCGCCCTGGCGGTGGCCGGAGAAGACCTCGCCGTAGGCGAACACCGCGACCGCGGGAAAGTCGCCCTGGATCGTCATTTCGATCTGTTCGCGGGCCTTTCCCTTCTCCACCAGGATGCCGGGCCAGGTGCGTTTCCGGATCGGCTCGTCCTGATAAGCCTTCAAATAATCGCTGAATAAGTCAAGATCGTCCGTATAGGCCATCGGCAAAATGGCGTCGACATACCCCTCGCGGACCCAGGTCAGGGCGTCCTGGTGGGCGCGCAGGGCCTTGGTTCGATCGGCGAGGACCGCGGCCGTCAGCTCCAACTTCGGATTGATCTGCTGGACGGCCTGGCGGATGCCGACGACCAGATCGGTCACGTGCTGGCGGCGGAAGGCATCCCACTCGTCGGGGCGGCGTTTCGGCTCGCCCCCCACCAGCGCGCGAAAGTCGTCGACCACGCGCGGCGTATAGCCGTAGTCCCCCTTTTCCATCGGGTAGCGGATGTAGTCCATGTGCAGGCCGGCGACCTTGTAGCGGCGGGCGACATCGGCGAAGACCTTCGTCACGTGCAGCCGGACTTCCTCCAGCCCCGGTTCCAGGAAGGCATACCAGTTGGCCGGATTCATCCGGTTGCCGGCGGCGTCGACCATGAACCACGAGCGGTGGACGCTGTAGAGCTGGCCGGTGTAGGGGGGCGCCGTTTGTTTCTGTCCCCATCCGGGCAGGACGTTCAGGTAGGCGTGGACGCGCAGCCCGTATTTGGCCCCCTCCTGGATGGCGAGCGCGAGCGGATCCCAGCCGGGGTCGCGGCCGGTGGCGGCCGGGGTGCGGCCGGTCAGTTCCCAGGCCCACGGCTCCAGGTCGCTCTTGTAAAAGACGGTCCCCTCGCCCCGGACCTGAAACAGAATGTCGGTGAAACGGCCCGCGGCGGCATTGTAGCAGATCTGGCGGACATCTTCGGGGGTGCGGTAATCCCAGCGCGTGACCCAGAGGATGCGGCGGAACGGCGCGACGGCGTCGAGCATCGTCTGCTCGGGGCCGAGCACGGGCTGCGTGGGATCAACGATTTCCTTCAGTTCGGCGCCGGGGGTCTTGTGGGGTTCCTGCGCGGGGGCAAAGTAGGCGCCGGCGCCGGCCAGCGTCAGCACGACCAGCGATGAGAGCGCGAAGCGGTGGATCATGGTGAACGACATGCAGGGCAAACCTTGAGCCGGCGGTCGAGGGCCGACCGGGAGTGGGAATCGGGATAGAGGATCGTCCGGGGCGAGGCATGGCCTGACTTGAACAACGATCCCGGCCGGGCGGTTCCCCTCAAACCACCCCGCCCCGAGAACTGGAGCGGCGAACGCCGCGATTCATTGTAACAGACGGGCGGGGGGCTGAGAAGATGGGCGCGGCCAAAATCGACCGATTGCGAATATTCGAGCGCCGAGGACGAAAGACGAGAGCCGGGACCGCATTTGGGGGTGGGTCGTTTGGGACGATGACGAGTCGCCATGAACCGGCAGTATACAACCAACGGATGAAAGTGGGGAGTGAACGGCCGATTCGAGCGCCCCAGAGCTTGCCGGGTCCGTCAGCCGGGCGGTCCCGTCAGGGACGATAGACTACAACCCCCTACTTCAGTGCGGGTCGTTCCCCAAATCGCAATCCGCTCAAGGTTCCAAAACCAATGCAGGCGATTCCGACTCGGTTGCCGGCTGAGTCCGCGAAGCGGAACGACGGGAATAAAGCGCAGGGTGGAGGTCGAAGGCCGCAACCCTGCGTCGCCGCCTCCAACGATTCAAGCCCCTGGAAGGGGCGGCCGGAACATGTCTGAATTTGGGCAATGACAAATACTTCAGGGGCGGGAACTCAGGAATCGCGTCAGCGGTTCGATATCCAAGCCGTGGGTTGAATGACTGCCCGGCGGCCATTCAACCCACGGTCACCGTCCGTCAGATAGAAGAACCGATTTATCGGTTCGATAACAAAGATTCGAGGCGCGCGCGGCGCCGGTCACTCAACGGTCACGCTCTTGGCCAGGTTGCGCGGCTTGTCCACGTCGCAGCCGCGTAGGACGGCGATGTGATAGGCCAGCAACTGCAGCGGCACGACGTTGACGATCGGGGTCAGCAGCGGGTCGACTTCGGGCACGTAGATCACATCGTTGCAGTGGTGGGCGATCTCCTGATCCCCCTCGGTGGCGACCGCGATCACGCGGCCGCGCCGCGCGCGGATTTCCTGAATATTGGAAATCACCTTGTCATAAACCGGATCCTTGGTAGCGATGACGACGACTGGCATGTTCTCATCCACCAGCGCGATCGGCCCGTGCTTCATTTCGGCCGCCGGGTAGCCCTCGGCATGGATGTAGGAGATTTCCTTCAGCTTGAGAGCGCCCTCCAGCGCGACCGGGAAGTTGATCCCGCGCCCCAGGTAGAGAAAGTTGCGGTGCTCGCAGTACTGCTCGGCGATCGTCCGGATCTGGTCGGATTGATCGCAGACGGCCGCGACATGATCGGGGATGCGGCCCAGTTGCGCGATCATGCGTTCGACCGTCTGGGCCGAGACGGAGCCGCGCAGGCGGCCCCATTGCAGGGCGAGCATCGGCATCACCGCCACCTGGGTGATGAACGCCTTGGTCGAGGCGACGCCGATTTCCGGGCCGGCGTGCGTGTAGATCCCGCGGCCGGCCTCGCGGGCGATCGTCGAGCCGACCACGTTGCAGATGCCCATGACCTCGGCGCCCCGGGTTTTGCCCTCGCGCAGCGCGGCGAGCGTGTCGGCCGTCTCGCCCGACTGGCTGATGACGATCAGCAGGTCCTCCTGCGTGATCAGGGGGTTGCGGTAGCGGAATTCGGACGCATATTCGACTTCGACGGGGATCCGGGCCAGTTCCTCGAGGATGTATTCGCCGATCAGGCCGGCGTGCCACGCGGTGCCGCACGAGGTGATCAGGATGCGCCGCATCTCGCGGATGAAGTCGTCCTCCAGGCTGGCGATGCCGCCCAGCTTGACGATCCCCTCATCGGGCCGCAGCCGGCCGGCGAAGGTGTTCCGGAGCGCCTGCGGCTCCTCGAAGATCTCCTTAAGCATGAAGTGCTCGAAGCCGCCCTTTTCGATCTGTTCGATCTCCCAGTCGACCTCGGTCGTCTCGTGCACGACGGTCAGGTCGGTGGTGAATGTGGCGGTGCGATAGCCGGTCAGCGTCAGCTCGGCCAGCTCGCCGTCGTCGAGGTAGATCACCTGGCGGGTATGCTGGATCAGCGCGGAGACGTCCGAGGCGGCGAAGAACTCGCCGTCGCCGACGCCGAGCACCAGCGGGCTCCCCTGGCGGACGGCGATCATCCGGTGCGGATCGTCGCGGTCGAGGATCAGCAGGCCGAACGTCCCGTCGAGCCGCGCCAGCGTATCGCGCACCGCCTGCATCGTGCTGTTGCGGTACTCGTGGGCGATCAGGTGGGCGATCACCTCGGTGTCGGTCTCGCTGCGAAATTCGATGCCCTGCTTGCGCAGGTATTCGCGCAGGACGCTGTAGTTCTCGATGATGCCGTTGTGCACGACGGCGAACCGGCCGTCGTAGCTCAGGTGCGGGTGGGCGTTGGCCTCGGATGGCTGGCCGTGCGTCGCCCAGCGGGTGTGGGCCATCCCGATGTGGCAGCCCTCGGTCTCCGGCAGGTAGGCATCCAGGCGATCGACGCGGCCGACCTCCTTGTGGATCACGAACCGGCCGTCGCACAGCGTGGCGAAGCCGCACGAGTCGTAGCCGCGGTACTCCAGGTTCTTGAGCCCCTCGATCAGCGCGGTGCCGACGTCGCGCCGCGAGATCATCCCGATGATTCCGCACATGAAGCCGTACCTGTCCTTCCGTCGATTGCCGGATCAGAAGGGCCGATTCCCATGCTCAATCCGGATGCTAAAGAGCATACCCCACACGCCCCCCCTTTTTCAAAGCAGGGCGTCGCGCCAGCCGGCGCGGGCTCGCCCGCCGACGCCGCGAAATTCCGAGCGGCCGCTTACCTTGGACGCATTTTCCGCTGAGGGGCGCGCGGCTTGCGTTGGGCGGGCGTTGTGCCGACAATAAGGGTGGAGGTGGGTTTCGGGCCGGCGCGGAATCGCCGGCCGCCACCCAGACCGCAACGCCGGGGATGTTTCCCATGCCTGTCTATGAATACGAGCATCTGGCCGACCCCTGCGCGGTGGGCCGTTTCTTCGAACGGACCCAGGCGATGAGCGAAGACGCCCTCACGACCTGCCCCGAGTGCGGCGGGCCGGTCAAACGGCTGATTTCGCTGCCCAACATTTCGACGCCAACGACCGACAGTGAACTGAAGTCGATGGGCTTCACCAAGCTCGTCCGGCGCGACTCGGGCGTTTACGAGAACGTGACCGCGTTGCCCGGTGAGAGCAAGGTCATGGAAGCGGGCAAACCCGAGACGCTGCCTGATCTGAAACGCCGGGGATTGGATTGAGCGCGGGTCGGAGCGGCTCGAATGGGTCCAGCCCGCATCCGCAGGGGTGCCAGAGGGTAGCCCGTGGTTGAGCGCGGCGACGCCACCGGTTGACGGCCGCCCGACATCCCCGCATCCCGCAAGGATGCCAGGCTCCTCCCTGAGCCGCGCGAAATCCCAGAATCAACGCATGAACCTGCGCTTCAACGAGGATTGAAACACGGGGTGAACGGCTGACTCGAATGACCCTGGCCCTGCCGGATCCTTCCGCAGGCAGTCCCGTCAGGGACGGTTGACTTCAGCCCGCTACTTCAGTGGCGGGATCCGGGATCCCCACAACGGCTGAGTCCCGCAGGGACGGCAGAACCGATCAAGCGATCCCGAGAATCGGGCAATATTTTCGAGTGAGCTTATCACGACACCTCGGCGTCACCCTGAATGGATGAAAACGCCCCGCATGCGTCCTTTACCTTATGTCCCTTCTGAAACGAAAATCATCGTCGGAGGTCCCGGGGACAGTTTTTTCACTGACCGACGGCGGTTAGAGTCAGGTTGCAAGCGGGGAGCGGGCTCATTACCTTTGGGGCACGATGAACCCCTCCGATCCCCAACCGCCGCCCGGCGCCTCCCCCGCCCCGCCCGCCGTCGGGCAGTTCGCCGGCCTGATGGCGCGCCATCCGCGCTTGCGGCGCTTGATCCTGGCCCTGGCCGATATCCTCCTCATCGCCGGGGCCTTCGGCCTCGCCTACAGCATCGGCTTCGACCTGCAGCCTGACCGGTTCAGCGAAGACTATATCCGGCAGTTTTTCTACCTCGTGCCGTGCCTGGTGGCGCTGCGTCTCTTCGCGCTCTGGCGCTTCGGGCTCTATCACGGCTTCACGCGCTACACCGGCCTGGATGAGGCGGTCAATATCGTCCTGGCGGTGCTCACCGGCACCGGCGGGCTGATCGTGTTCAACTTCATCCACCGGTATATCCCGTCGCTGGGCAATTACCCGCTGGCCTCCGGCGGGGCTCACGTCCTGCGCGTGCCGTGGGGCGTCGTCGTCATCGACACGCTGCTGGCCGGCGCGTTCCTGCTCGGGCTGCGGCTGAGCCGGCGGCTGGTGGCGGAGCGGTTTCCCGCGGGCCTGGCGGGGGCGCCGCGCGCGCGGCGCGTCCTGATCCTGGGCGCGGGCGATACCGGGGAACAGGTGGCGCGCGATCTGCGGCGCAACCCGGCGGCGGGGCTGCGGCCGGTGGCCTTCGCCGATCCGGACCCGGCCTTGCGCGGGCGGCGAATCCACGGTCTGGTTGTCGCCGGCGGGATCGAGGACCTGCCCGAGCTGACCCGGCGCCATCACATCGACATGCTGATCATCGCGCTGCCGCGCGCGACGCCGGCGCTGATGCGGTCGGTGGTCGACCACTGCCGCGAGGCGCGGCTGGCGTTCCGCACCGTGCCCAATATGGAGGAGGTGGTCCACGGCCAGGTCGAGGTCAGCCGCCTGCGGCCGGTGGAGATCGAGGACCTGCTGGGCCGGCCGCCGGTGGTCGTGCGCGGGGCGGGGCCGGCCGAATCGTGCCTGACGGGCCGGCGCGTGCTGATCACGGGGGCCGGCGGGTCGATCGGCAGCGAACTGGCGCGCCAGGCGCTCGCGCATGGGGCCAGCGAGCTGATTCTGCTCGGGCGCGGCGAGAACAGCCTCTATGACATCCACCAGGAGCTGGCGGCGCCGGCCCGGGAGCAGGGCGCCGCGCTGCGCTTGGTCGTGGGCGACGTCCGCGACGCGGCGCTGATCGAGCCGCTGCTGGCCGAAGCCAGGCCCGCCGTGATCCTGCACGCGGCGGCGCACAAGCACGTCCATCTGATGGAGGCGCAGCCGGCCGAGGCGATCAAGAACAACGTCATGGGGACGCGCGTCCTGGCCGAGGCGGCGCGGGCCGCCGGGGTCGAGCGATTCATCCTGATTTCGACCGACAAGGCCGTGCGGCCGACCGGCGTGATGGGCGCCAGCAAGCGCCTGGCCGAGATGATCGTGAGCGCGCTGAACCGACCGGGGGCGACGCGCTTCGTCGCCGTGCGGTTCGGCAACGTCCTGGGCAGCCGCGGTTCGGTGATTCCCCTCTTCCGCCGGCAGATCCAGGCGGGGGGGCCGGTGACGCTGACCCACCCGGAGATGACGCGCTACTTCATGACGATCCCCGAGGCGGTGAGCCTGGTGATCGAGGCCGGCTCGCAGGGCCAGGGGGGCGAGGTCTTCCTGCTCGATATGGGCGAGCCGGTCAAGATCGTCGATCTGGCGCGCAACCTGATCACGCTGAGCGGGCTGGAGCCCGAGCGCGATATCCCGCTCGTCTTCACGGGGGCGCGGCCCGGCGAGAAGCTGTTCGAGGAGCTGTTGACGGCCGAGCAGGGCCGCGAGCCGACGGCGCATCCGAAGATTTTCCGTTCGTCGCAGCCGGCGCACGACTGGGAGCAATTGCGACCGCGGATCCTCGAGCTGGAGGCGCTGGCCGTGCTGCGGGACGACGCCGCGATCCGCCGGATGCTCAAGGAACTGATCCCGGATTATCAACCGGGCGGTGGGGGATCCGAAGCGGCGGGCGGATGACTGGCGAGCGCGCCGGTCCCACGCCGAACGGCTCTGGTTCAACTTGCCGGTTCGCCGCCCTGAGGGAACTGCGGAAGTTCCGGGGGCGGGCCCGGCGCCGGACGGTTGCCGTCATCAAATCGGACCCAGTGGAACCCGGCCAGTTCCGGAAGCAGGCGCGCTTCGGCCTCGCGATGCTCGAAGACGAACCAGAGCGGGTGTTGATAGCGCGGGTGCTGGAAGTACTGGCCGATGACCTCGTTGTAGGGCTGGTCCATGACGACGACCGTGGGCCCCTCGAGCGGCTCGATCTCGTCCATGAACCCGGCGAACTGGACGTTGCGCTCGATCACCGGCCGGAATTTGGTGATCCAGAAATTGATGCCGCGCTGAATGCCGACGATCGAAAATGCGAAGACGATCAGCGCCAGCACCATCCCCCGGCGTCGCCCGCGACGCAGTGCGGGAGCCAGCCCGAGCGCCGCCAGCACCGCGAAATACGGCAGCAGATCGAAAAGGAACCGCGGCCCCAGAATCAGGTCGTGATACTGATACAGGCCGTAGAAGATCGATTGGGACACGATCAACCCGAGGAGCGTCAGCTCCGCCCGGGTCAGGCGCGCGCGCAGCCACCACGCCAGGATCAGCGTCCAGGAGCCCACCGCCCAGCCGAACAGCTTGATATTGAGGTCCAGATAGCTCGCCATGGAGTTGTGGAGCGCGTCGGCCGGGGTGTAATGGAGTTCGGTGGCCTGGCCGAAACCGATCCGATGCAGGTCGGGATTGCTGACCTCGTAGGCGAAGATGAACGGGCTGCCGGTCGTCTTCAGGTTGTAGAACATGAACAGCAGCGCGGGCGGGATAAGCCCGAGCAGCACCCACAGGCCGCGCCAGAGGACGGCGGCCAGGGTCTGCCCGGGGCGGACGATCCGGCCGGAGCGGCGGCGCCACGCCAGTTCGCCCAGTTGCGCCAGCCACGCCGCCAGCCAGACGAGCGCGTGCGCCAATCCGGTCAGGGGTCGGGTCGATACGGCCCAGCCGAGGAGCAGGCCGCCGACCAGGCCGCGCAGCGCCCAGCGTCGCGGCTCGGCGCGGCCCAGCCGGGGGAGCAGGCAGCAGGTCGTTCCCAGCAGTGCCAGAGCGCTGGTGGCGTGGTTCATCGCCGTGCCGCACAGGATCATGAACGGCGAGCCGGCGCAGAGGACGGCGGCCGCCCAGCCGGCCCGCGCGCCGCCGAGCCGCCGCGCCAGCCAGGCCGTCAGCGCCACCAGGCCCCCGCCCGCCGCCAGGTTGAGCGTCTGCGGGGGCAGGTCCAGCGCCACCACCGGGATCAGCAGGAAAATATAGCCCGGCGGGTATTGCGAATAAACCGGGACGGTGAAAACGGAATTGGGGAATTCGATCACGTCGCGCAGCGCCTGTGAGATCGGCAACACCCAGCGTCCCTGCCAGAGCATGCGCGCCTGGACGACCTGCGACTGGGCGTCCATCATGATCGGAAAACCGTGGTACACCAGGCGCCAGCACAGAACCGCGACGCCGACCCCCGCCGCGGTCGCCAGCCCGTAGAGCAGCGGCGCCTCCCAGCGCGGGGCGGGGCCGGGCAGGGCCGGCCGGTCGTCCAGCCGCGCGATGAAATACGACGCCGCGACCGCGACCACGATGACCGCCAGCAAGAATGCCGGCTGGATGTCGGGCGCGCCGGTTCCGTGCGAGACGGTCAGGTAGCCGGCCAGCACGAGGATCGGGGTCATGATCAGCATGCGCGCGGGCAGGCTCGCCGCCAGCGCGCGCAGCCGGCCGCCCCAGACGAGCCACGCCATCAGTGCGTAGGCGCCCAGCCAGCGCAGGCTGAGCCCGGGATGGACCTGCCACGACCACTGGTACGGCCCGGTGATGATGGCGAACATGCCGTGGCGATAACTCGTCCGGCCGTGGCGCACGAGCTGCATCAGGTAGACCAGCAGTCCGGCGACGACGATCAGCAGGAGCAGCCAGCGCAGGACGCGGACGATGCGCGGGTAGCGCCGCATCGTCAGGTGGCAAGCCGCGAGCGGACCCACTCGGCGAACTGGCGTTCGGCCGGCGGCGTCGGTTCGCGCTGAACCTCGATCTCCACGGGCAGGCGGCAGAGTCCCGTGAAGCGCTCCTCCGGGTTGGGCAGCACCTGGAGCGAAAAGGCATGCTCCACCCAGTCGTAGCAGGTCTCGATGTGGTTTTCCCCCTCATGGACGGCGGCGGTGATCGAATAAAGCCCTTCGCCCAGGTTGATCGGCATGCGGAAGCCGACGTCGACCGATTCGCCGGGCTGGAACGGTCCCATCCGCACCTCGCGGTAGTGCGAATTGACGCCGAAGATCTCCTGCCCCAGGCGGTCGCGCAGCATGATGCCGACGGTGGCCGAGGGGATCGGCTCGCGGGCGATCCAGCGGACGTGCAGCACGGCCGACGTGCCCGTGACGACGATCTGCGAATTGCCGTGGACGGCGCGCGCCTCCAGCCAGACCGAGGTGATCATCGCGCGGAAGTTGCCGGTGCGGTGCCCCCGGGCGTGCAGCGGAGGCGTCTTCCACCCGTTCTGGTCGGCGGCGGCGTCTGGCGCCGGGCCCTCGGCGGCTTGGGCGGTGTCGGTCGCCGGTGCGTCGTCGCGGGGCCGCACGATCCGGACGCCGGCGCCCCCGTCGCGATATTTCTCGGCCAGCAGCGCCGTGTAGTAATCAATGACCTGGTCCGGTTTACCCCGGTCGATCATGCGGCCCTCATCCAGCAGGATCGCCTCGTTGCAGAAATTCTGGATCATCGAGGGATCGTGGCTGACGAACAGGACGGTGGTGCCGCGCTCGTGAAACTCGCGGATGCGGCGCAGGCACTTCTGCTGGAAATGCAGGTCGCCGACCGAGAGGGCTTCGTCGATGATCAGCACATCGGGGTCGACCGAGGAGGCGAGGGCGAACCCCAGGCGCAGCAGCATCCCGCTGGAATACGTGCGCACGGGCTGATCGATGAAGTCGCCCAGCTCGGCGAACTCGACGATCCCGTCGTACCGCTCGGCCAGTTCGGCATCGGTCAGGCCGGCCATCTTGGCGCCGAACTGGATATTCTGGCGACCGGTGAATTCCGGGTGGAATCCGGTTCCCAGTTCGAGCAGGCTGGAGACGCGCCCCTGAATCCGATAGTCGCCGCTGGTGGGGCGCGTCGTGCCGGTCAGGATCTTGAGCAGGGTCGATTTGCCCGCGCCGTTGACGCCGATGATG
Source organism: candidate division BRC1 bacterium ADurb.BinA292 (assembly GCA_002068205.1). GTDB lineage: Bacteria > Sumerlaeota > Sumerlaeia > MVZB01 > MVZB01 > MVZB01. The sequence goes on along the minus strand of MVZB01000001.1, from coordinate 27,934 downwards.
CCGACCGAACTGCCGGCGGCGACGTCGAACGTCATCTCGCGCAGCGCCCAGAACGGATGGCCGCGGTGCAGCGCCGCCGGCAGCAGCCAGTCCGCCAGCCGATCGAGCGGCCGGTCGTAGAGCATGTAGCGTTTGCTGAGCTGCCGGACCTGGATCATGGCGATCATTATTCACGAAGCACAGGGCACATGAAACGGCAAACGCCGGCGGCACAAACCGGCGGTTTGAAAAGATTGGCCTCTGGGAGCGACTACGAGTTGCTCATGATCCTGCGGTTCACAACGAGGGAGGAAACTGGGGGTGGACCGTCGATCCAAACGCCTTCGGCCTGGCCGGGTCCTCCGCGGGGCAGTCCCGTCAGGGACGGCAGTGTTCAGCCCGCTACTTCAGCGGCGGGAACCGGGATGCCCATAGCTATAGGGTTCCGTAGGGACGGCAGAACCGATCCAAGCGATCTCCAGATTGGGGGACATGTCTTTGAGTGAGCTCTTCACGACGTACCCTGAACGGATGATAATGGCCCCTATCCGTCCTTTATATCCCTTATGTCCTTTCTGTCCCTTCTAATACGGCCCATGCCCGCCTCCCTCGCACCCACCCCCCGGATCCGTCTGCATCAGGCCGACGCGGACGCGCCGTGGGGGCCGGCGCTGCTGGACTCGGCCGAGCGGGCGCTGGAGGCCGCCGAGGCCCGGCTGGGTCTGCGCCTGGATCAGACGGCGCGCATCGTCTCGCTGGGGAGCGAGCGGGAATTCCATGAATACCTGCAATCGCGGCCGGCGCATGTGGTCGCGGTCGCCCGTTCGCGCCGCAACGAAATCGTCATCCATCGCGAGGCGTTCTTCCGGCAGACCCCCGTCGAGCAGCAGCGCACGCTGGTCCACGAGATGGTTCACCTGATTCTGGGTCGCCGCGTGCGGGGCGAGCTGCCCGGCTGGCTCAACGAGGGCCTGGCCATGCTGGTGGCCGGCGAGGGCAATTATCGATCGGCGTGGCGCGTCCAGGTCGCCGGCGCCTTCGGCGCGCTGATCCCGCTGGAGCAACTCGAAAGCCAGGTTGCGATCGGTTCCGAACTGCAGGAACTGGCCTACGCCCAGAGCCTCTCGGTGACGCGGTTCTATCTGGAGCGAAGCTGGCCGGAATCGACGGCCGGCCCGGGGGGCCTCAACCCGGCGCCGCTGGCGCGCGAACTGGCCGACCCGGTGGAGGGGCCGCGGCTGCTCACCCGGCTGTGGGACGTCCATTTCCGCCGTTCGCTGGAGGCGCAGTGGCGGCGCGACCACCGCAACGTCTGGACCTGGATCGCCTTCCTGAGCGGGTCCGGCTTTATCTGGCTCTTTGCCGGGGTGCTGTTTCTGCTGGCCTACTGGCGCAAGCGGCGGTTCGCCCGGCAGAAACGCGAGATGTTCGCCGCCGAGGAAGAGCGCGACCGGGAACTGAGCCTCGACATCCCGCCGTGGGAATACGAGGCTGACGAGTCGGACGAGGATCGCGGCCGGTGACCGCCGGCCGCGCGCGACGGTCAGGCGGACGCCGGCGGCAGGTTGCCCAGGTGATAGCGCGCCACGGCGATCGCCGAGCAGATGCCGAGGTTTTCGCCGAGCGCCGCCGGCACGATCCGGCAGGCGGCGAGCGACGGGCCGAGCGCCTCGCGGCGCAGCACCTCCATCATCGGCTGCTCCAGCAGGTGACGGCACCGGACGTAGATGCTGCCCAGGACGATCATTTCGGGATTGAGCATGTCGATGATGAGCGCCAGGCCCTGGCCCAGCCGGCGCCCGGTCTCGGTGAAGATGGCGATGGCGCCGGGATCGCCCTGGTCGGCGGCCGCGGCGACCTCGCGCGCCGTCACGGGGCGGTCATCGGCGCCGGCGGCCCGCGCCCGCGCCCAGTCGCGCGCCCGTTGCGCAATGCCGCCGCCGCTGCAGAAGCCCTCGAACGAGCCGGCCTTGCCGACGCCGACCGGGCCGTCCTCCGCCAGCCGGAAGTGGCCGACCTCGCCGGCGTTGTCGCAGGCCCCGGCATAGAGCCGGCCGTTGAGGATCAGGCCGCCGCCCAGCCCGGTGCCGAACGTCAGGTAGATCATGTGGCGCGTGCCGACGCCGGCGCCGAAGAACCACTCGGCCAGGGCGCAGGCGTTGGCATCGTTCATCAGCCACCCCTGGCCGCCGAACCGGCCGGTCAAGTGGTCGATGATCGGGACGTCGACCCAGCCGGGCAGATTGGGCGGCGCCTGGATGATGCCGCGGGCGCTGTCCTGCGGACTGCCGCAGGCGACGCCGAAAAGCGGGTCGCCGCCCGGCTGGAGCCGCTCGACGGCCTCCAGGATGAGCGCGACGGTGCGCGCCATCGATTCGGTCGGGAACGTCTCGTGCGCCAGGATCTGGCCGTCCCGCGTGCTCTTGGCCACCGCGCATTTGGTGCCGCCGATATCGACACCGATGATGAATGGCGGCGCGGCGGGTTCAGGCGAGGCGGGCATGGGGCGTGACTCCTTGCAGACAAGAATTGCCCCGAGCATAGCCAACCCGGCGGCGGGATGCGACTCCTTCCATCGGTAGCGGGACCGGGATCGCTATCGGGATCGAATCGACGGGTTTTCGAGAGCCGAGGACGAGGACGAGAGCCGAACTATGGACGAAAGGGACGGAACGGCGATGAAAACGGCTGAGCGGCTATCACAATTGGTAGGTCTTCCGCGTCGCGTCGCGGCCGCGGGCCTGCTTTGCTTCACGCTCGCCGCCGGGGCGGCGCCGGCCGAGCTGGATTGGGAGGCCCTGCGCAATCCGATCCTCGGCGATCACGATCAATCGCTGCACGATTTCTGCGTCGTCGAGGCCGACGGCTTGTTCCACATCTTCTGCTCCGCCTTCCAGGAATCCGGGGACGCGCCGAACTGCACAATCGTCCAGTACACAAGCGCCGATCTGGTGCGATTCGCCGAGGTGAACCGGCTGGACGGCGCGAGCCGCGGTTGGCGCGGGACCGCTTCGCCCTATGTCGTGCACGACGGAAACCGCTATGTCCTGGTCGGCAATTCGTGGGGCGACGCGCCGGAGCAGCCCAACGCGCTCTTCTGGTGTGAGTCGCCGGACCTGATGGCCTGGTCCAGTCCCCGCCCCCTGGCGGCCAACCTGACTGGGGAGGCGCGGGCGGTCGACCCCGCCCTGGCGCCGTTCGGCGAGGTCCACCTTCTGATCTGGAACCAGGGGCGGCTGCCGCGCGTGGCCCATGGCGAGCGGCTCGTCGGCGACTTTGCGTGGCTGGGACCGGGATACCTGGAGCTGAGCACGGTCGACGGCGCGCACCGGCCGTATTTCGCCAGCTTCCAGGTCCTGCGCATCGGGGAGGGGTGGCGCCTGCTGGCGGCGGCGCGCGAGGATCGCCATCGGCCGTATCTGTTCGAGCGGCCCGAATCGACCAGCGCGGGGCTGAGATTCTCGCGCTGGGAGAACGGGACCGCGCTGGACATCCCGGTCCAGGACTTCAACCGGGAAATCCTGGCCAACGGCGCCTGGCTTTTGGACCGGCGCGCGACCGACGGCTGGTTCTACCTGTTTTATGCGGGCAGCAACGGGCAGCGGCGCGCGGATTTCGGCGGCCGCGGATGGAACCGGCTGGGAATCGCGCGCAGCCGGGATCTGGTGCGGTGGGAGGCGGCCGGCATGGCCGGCGCGGCGGTGGAATGAAAAAGCGGACAGCGCCCGTGCGGGCAGGCTGTCCGCCTGAAGGGACCCGTGCCGCCAGCGGGAAGGCCGCCGGCGGATCAAATCAGTCGAGGGCATCCTCCGCCGCGTCGCCCAGATCCTCGACGGCGTCGCCCAGGTTTTCGCCGGCGTCTTCCAGATTGTCCTCGGCGCCGCCGTTGCAGGCCACGAGGGTCGGCATGACCGCGACGCTGGCGAAGAGCAGCGCCAACAGCATCAGCACACGCCTAAAGGCCACCGTGAAGTGAGTCAGCATTTCAATCAACCTTTCTTCAGGGGGAATCGCGGGGGAAGGGGTGGCGTGGATGGCCAACGGCACTTCCTCCCGGCCGGGCAGCCATCGGCTGTGACCGCACCCAAAGCAGCATTTGTGCCAACAACCGCCGGGCGCGGTTCCGATGGGCTGCCTTCCGTGTTGGAAACACGATGACTTCTTCCCGATGACAGCGGAAGTGCTTCCATCTAATCGCAAGCCGAGCCGTTCTTTCAATTGGAAACAAACTGGGGGAAACAGCCGGGGACTAAACGACACGCCGACGCCACTATCGGGATCGGGATCGCTATCGCTATCGAACCAACCCTGAAAAACAGCCTTCAGCCCTTCATCGGGACCGGGCCGGTTTGGCGGCGGGCGCCGGTTCCGGCTTCAGCTCGTTGAGCCGGTTGTAGAGCGTCTTGAGGCTGACGCCCAGAACGCGCGCCGTCTTCTTCTTGTTGCCCTGGTAGGCGTCGAGCGTCGCCAGAATCAGCCGGCGTTCGGCATCGGCGATGGACGTGCCCACTTTCATGTTCAGATCGACGCTCGCGCCGGGATGGCCGTTGGCGGCTTTCTCGAAGTTGATGACATCGGGGCCGATCTCGTCGTCGGCGAGGATGAACGCCCGGTAGATCAGGTTGCGCAGCTCGCGGACGTTGCCCGGCCACGAATGCGAGCAGAGCTTTTCCATCCCCTCGTCGGTGAGCACCTTTTTGGTCTCGTAGGCGGCGTTGAACTGGGCGAGGAAGTGGCGCCCGAGGCAGACGATATCCTCGGGGCGCGCGCGCAACGGGGGCATTTCGATCGGGAAGACGTTGAGGCGGTAATACAGATCGCGGCGCAGCTTGCCGTCCTCGATGGCGCCCTCGGGCTGGCGGTTGGTGGCGGCGATGACGCGCACGTCGACATTGACCGGGTTGCCGCTGCCGACGCGCATGATCTGGCTGGTTTCCAGCGCGCGCAGCAGCTTGACCTGCAATTCGAGGGGCATTTCGGTCACTTCATCGAGGAACAGCGTTCCGCCGCTGGCCTGTTCGAAGTAGCCCAGGTGGCGCGTCGCGGCGCCGGTAAAGCTCCCCCGTTCGTGACCGAACAGCTCGCTTTCGATCAGGTTGGGCGCGATCGCGCCGCAGTTGATCGGCAGGAACGGCCCGTCGGCGCGCGGGCTTTTGTCATGGATCATTTGCGCCACCAGTTCCTTGCCGGTGCCGCTCTCGCCGATGATCATCACACTGGCCTCGGTGGCCGCCACGCGCGTGACCAGCGTCACGATCTCGTGCATCGCGGGGGACTCGAAGACCATCTGGCTGGCGCGCAGGATCGCGCTGGATTTGGCCTGCAGGCTGTTGTCGGTGCGCCGGGCGGTGTCCTGGGCGAGATCGTCGAGGATCTTCTTCAGCTTGGTCACATCGATCGGTTTGGTCAGGTAATCAAGCGCCCCCTGCTGCATCGCCCCGACGGCGGTCTCCAGGTTGGTATTGCCGGTGATGACTACCACCTCGCTGGGATACTTTTCATCGATCTCATTGATCAGGCCCATGCCGCTGCCGTCGGGCAGATTCAGATCGACCAGCGCCAGGTCGGGCGCCTTCTTGCGGAGCTGGCTGCGGGCTTCCTTGATGCTGCCGGCCGTTACGACCTCGAAGCCCTTCATCTGGACCAGTTCGGCCAGGGCCGTCTGGCAACTGGCATCGTCTTCCACGACAAGTGCGCGCATCGTCTACCTCAGTTCTCTTTTCCGGCGGTGGGAAGGGTTATGCGGAACAGGCTGCCTTCGCCGGGGACGCTCATCACGTCGATGCTCCCCCCGTGCGACTGAATCACCGAGCGGCTGACGTACAACCCGATCCCCGTTCCGGATGACTTCGTCGTGAAATGCATGTTCCAGATTTTTTCCAGGTCTTCCTGCGAGATCCCCGAGCCGGTGTCCTCCACCAGCAGCGTCGCGACGTGTTCCTTGACATGGAGCCGAATCGTCAGCCGTCCACCGCGATCCATCGCCTCCAGGGCATTGATCGTGATGTTGAGCACCGCCTGCTTGAGCCAGTCCTCGCTGCCGATGATGAGCACGGGCTCCTCGGGCAGGTGATAATTGACCGAGATCTCCTGCTGTTTGGCTTGCGGGGTCAGCAGGGTCACCACATCGAGCAGGATCTCGCCCAGGTCGATCCGTTCGCTGGACTTCGTCGACAGATCGGCCTGCGTCAGCAGGAGCTGCAGCGTGCGGTTGAGCCGGCCCAGTTCCGACATCAGGATGTTCACATAGCGGTCCTTGCGTTCCTGCGTCGAGGCATCGCGATGGGGGAGATTGATCGTCTCCTTGAGCAGTTCCAGGTTGATCACCATCGCGTTGAGCGGGGCCTTCAGATCGTGCGCGATGGCGCGGTAGAGCCGGGTCAGGCCGCGGAAGCGCGAGGCCAGGCGCAGGTCGGTTTCCATCGCGTCGAGCATTTCGCGGTCGCGGATCAGGACGATCTGGCCTTCGCAGTCCTCATGGTTGAGCGGATAGAATTCCAGTTGCAGCCGGCGGGCGCGCACCGGGCCGGGGACTTCGAGCTGCACGGTGCAGGCGACGGCGCCCTGGCCGTCGGTCGGGATCTCATTCAGCTCGCGGTCAATCTGCTGCCAGCGTTCGACGAGATCATCGTGTCGGGTGCAGCCGAAGTGCATGCGCGCGGGCGCATTGGAAAAATCGGGCTGACCGTCGCGCCCCAGCACCAGGATGCCCACGTCGAGCACGTCGATCAGTTGCTGGAGCGGGACCTGCGTAACGGTGATCTTCGAATTCATCCGGATCGTCGTTGCTTCCTGATGATGGGCAGCCCGGTTGTTGCGCCGCTGCGCGCTGCGATGCTCCCCGCCCCGGTGGCGGGGATTCTAAACCATGCTGCCTGTCGGCGGCGCCTGGCGGGGAGCGATTCCCCTGTCAGTCTCGTGTTCGACTTGCCCCCGTGCGGCGCCCTGGGTTGTAAGGGCCGCGGTATGTCAGGTTAGCAAATCAGCCCGAGAATGTGTATTGCAGATTTTGTTAACGGAAGCAGCCGACGGACAATTTCCGTGAAACAGGACCCGCGGGTGGGAACGAATGCGGTCGGATCGGTGGGGGATTTCCCCAGCAGTCCGCTGAAAAACAAATACCCCGCCCTGACGAGAGGGCGGGGTGCGCAAGCAGAGGCTCAGACGACTCGCCGTCCGCCGACCAGACCCATGATCAGCGAGACGAGGAAGACGATCAGGAAGATGACGAACAGAATCTTGCCAACCGTCGCGAACGCGGCGTAGAGCCCGCCAAAGCCGAGCAGACCGGCGACCAGCGCCAGAATGAAGAACACGAGAGCCCAGTATAACATGGTCCTTAACCTCCGAAGGAATCACCCCAGGGATGATTGAAGCGGGACAGGAGATGAATTTGCGGGGAGTTCCTCGCGCGCCGTCCCGTTAATGATTTACTAAGCAAGAGAGGGACCAGTTTCGCAGTTCTGCGCCGGGGTCCATCGCGCCGGTGGAATTTCCATGTTGGCAATGCATTCGGCGTTGATCGGCGTGCCGTGCGCGATCAGCAGCGGCGCGGCGCGCCGTTCTTCATCGGGCCGGTTCATTACGAACGCGGCGTGCACCTGGTCGCCGCGCAGCCACCACGCGCTGATGCCGCCGCGCCCCAGATCGCCGCGGTAGAGCACGCGATCCGCCTCCTCGGTGTCGCCCCAGAATTCCCACGACAGATCGAACACGTCGGAAAAGAAGTAGGGCACGTGTATGAACGGTTCGCGCCGGCCGAGCATCGCGCGCGCGGCGTGTTCGCCCTGGCTTTTGGCGTTATCCCAGTGTTCGATGCGCCGGCGCTTGCCGAACAGCACATCCTCATACTGGCAGATGTCGCCGACGGCCCAGACATCGGGGATGTTGGTCTCGAGGAACTGGTTGGCCAGGACGCCCGCGTCGAGCTGCAGGCCGGTCTGACGATACAGCTCCAGCTCCGGCACGACGCCGATGCCGACGACCACCATTTCGGCGGGGAGCGACTGGCCGGTCTCCAGCGTGACGCGCGTGACATGCTCTGGGCCGTGAAGCGCCGCGGGCCTGGCGGAAAAGATAAGATGAATACCGTTGCTCTGAAAGTAGCCCTTGAAGAAAGCCGAGATTTCGGGCGTGAAATGCCGCCGCCGATGACGACGATGCGCCGCACGTCGCGCAGCGCGCCGACGATCGCGCGCGCATGCTCCAGCGTCCGCAGGTAATGCACGCCCGGCAGATCGCCGCCGGCGATGGCCAGCTTGCGCACCCGCGAGCCGGTCGCCAGCATCAGCTTGCGGAAGCCGATCGTCTCGCCCTGATCGTTCATCATCAGCCGCCGGCCGAAGTCGATGCCGACGGCGCGCCATTCATGATAAAAGGCAATGCCGTTTTCCGCATAGAACCTGGGGGGACTGATCAGCGTTTCCTCGGGCCGCTTCGTGCCCGCCAGCAGGGCCTTGGAAAGCGGTGGGCGTTCGTAGCAGAACGAGGCCTCGGCCGAAACAAGGGCCAACTGACCCGGCTTAACGCCCCGCTTGACGAACTCGCGGGCGGCGTGGCCGGCGGCGACGCCGCCCCCAAGAATCACGTGCTCGAATACTTCCATTTGTAAAAACAGCCGACGCCGCCTCGCGGGGAGTTACAACAGGGGGATTGCGGTTCAGACGCTCAGATCACGCCAAGCACCAGAAGCACGATCACGATGATGAGGATCAATCCCACCGATCCGCTGGGATAGTAGCCCCAGCCGCGGCTGTAGGGCCACGCAGGGAGCGAGCCCAGAACAATCATGATCAACAGGATCAACAGGATCATGCCGACGATACTCATTGTAATTACCCTCTTCGCGTTTGGATCGAACCCCGGGGAGTAAGCCCCTCGGGATGACTGGACGGTGCGTCGTTTGAATTATCCAAAAATTCCAATGGAAATTACCCGCGGGGAAATGATGATGCGCCGTGTCGGCTGACGAGTTGGCAGAACCGGCTCTCGCCGCCGCCGGCCAATCTGTTTGGTCGTTGACTTCGCCATGATGCAGCCTCGCATGGGGCAACTGGTCGGGCGGCCGCGCCGCGCGGGGCGGAGCGCCCGGCCGTTTAAGCTGCTGTGAGCAAGAAGCGGGCCGCATGCCGAAGTCGGCAATTCCGCCAGGGGCGCGGGGGAAGCGCGATGATCGCGAACGGCGATCGGGATCAGTCGGTCCGGATCGCTTGCAGCCCGGTGGGCGGCGACTTAAAATGCTCGGGCTTGGGTGAATCCGTGCCGAGAGGAGAGTCAATCATGCCCGTTCATTTCCATTCGCTCGCGCGCTCCGCGTGGCGCCTGGCCGCCGTCGCGGCGCTGGTCGCGTTCGCCGCGCCTCAGCTTCACGCGCAGGCGGGCGAGGGTTCCAACATCGTCGTCATCCCCAAGGGAACGACGCATGATTTCTGGCAGGCGGTTCACGCCGGCGCCGCCAAGGCCGATCGCGAACTGGACCAGGTTGCGATCACCTGGCAGGGGCCGCTGCGCGAGGACGACCGCAACAGCCAGATCCAGATCGTGCAATCGCACGTGGCGAAGAAGACCGATGCGATCGTGCTGGCGCCGCTCGACGCCCGTTCGCTGCGCAACGCCGTCATTCAGGCCAACCGGCGCGGCATCCCCGTCGTCATCATCGACAGCGACATCGAACGCGAGGGGGTCGAGATTGTCAGTTTCGTCGCCACCGACAATGAGCGGGGGGGCGAGTTGGCGGGACGCGAACTGGGCCGGCTGCTCGGCGGCAAGGGCCATGTCATCATGCTGCGCTACGCCGTCGGCAGCGCCTCCACCGAGGCGCGCGAGGCCGGCTTCCTAAAAGCCATTGCCGAGTTTCCCGAGATCAAGGTCATCAGCGAAAACCAGTATGCCGGCGCCACCTCCGACGAAGCGTTGCAGAAGAGCAACAGCCTGCTCAACGCGCTGAAGGACCAGCAGATCGACGGCATCTTCTGTCCGAACGAATCGAGCACGTTCGGCATGCTGCTCGCCCTGCGCAACCATGGCCTGGCGGGCAAGGTCAGGTTCATTGGGTTCGATGCGAGCCCCAAACTGCTCGACGCCCTGAAGGCGGGGCAGATCGACGGGCTGGTCGTGCAGAATCCGTTCCTGATGGGTTATGAAGGCGTGATGGCGGCCGCGCGCGCCCTCGCCGGCGACGAGGTGGCGGATCGGATCGACACCGGCGTCGCGCTGGTGACACGGGAGAACTTCGAGCTGCCCGAGATTCAGGAAGTCATCGCGCCGCCGCTGGAGGAGTACCTGAAGGAATAAAGCGGGTTCCTCTGCCAATCCCCCCTCCCTTCGTCTCTCGTCCCTCGTTTTCGAATCCGATTGCGAGGCTCATGAACCCGCGCTTCACAACGAGGGATGGAAATGGGGGGGCAAACTGCCGAGTCGAACAGCCTTGGCCTTGCCGGATTCTTCAGCAGGGCAGTCCCGTCAGGGACGGCAGACTTCAGCCCGCTACTCCAGTGGCGGGAAACAGGCACACCCCTAGCGACAGAGTCCCTTAGGGACGGCAGAACCGATCCAGGCGATCCCGCGAATAGCGGACAGATTTTCGAGTGAGGACGATCACGAGGGACAAACCTCTGCCTCCATGCCCGAATCCCCTCTCCTCCACGCTCACGCCATCCAGAAGCATTTCGGTGCGACGCACGCGCTCGACGGCGCGGAGCTGAGCATCGGCCGGGGAGAAATCCACGCCCTCGTCGGCGAGAACGGCGCCGGCAAGAGCACGATGATCAAGATTCTCGCGGGGGCGCGCCGAGGCACGGGCGACCGCCGACTGCCGGCGCGGGATCGCCACCTGCCATCAGGAACTGGCGATCGCGCCCCATCTGACCGTCACCGAAAACGTCCTGCTGGGTCAGGAACTTGCGCGGGCCGGCTGGATCCGCCGGAGGCCGTCCGCTGAGCGCGTGCGCGCGCTGCTCGCCCTGCTCGAGCAGTCGCACATCCCGCTGCACCTGCCGGCCGGGCGACTGCCGCTGGCGCAGCAGCAGTTCGTCGAGATTGCCCGCGCGCTGGCGGCCGACGCGCAACTGATCGTCCTGGACGAACCGACGAGCGCCCTGACTCAGGCCGACGCCCGCCATCTGTTCGACCGGATCCGCGCCCTGCGCGATCAGGGCGTCAGCTTCCTTTATGTCAGCCATTTCCTGGAGGAAGTGATGGAACTGTGCGACCGCTACACGGTCATGCGCGACGGTCGTACGGTGGATAGCGGCCGCGTCGCAGAGATCGGACCGGATGACCTGGTGGCGAAGATGGTGGGCCGCCGCGTTGATCAGCTCTTTCCACGCCCGGCGCGGACGCCCGGCGCCGAAGTGCTCACCGTGGCGAATCTGTCGGGCCCCGGCGGCCGGCCGGCCGGCGTTTCGTTGTCGCTGCGCGCGGGCGAAGTCGTCGGCATCGGCGGCTTGGTCGGCTCGGGACGCAGCGAACTGCTGCGGACGATCTACGGCCTGCTGCAGCCGGCGTCGGGCGGGGCCGTCCTCATCGCCGGCGACCGGCCGCGGCCGCTGACGGCGGGGGCGGATCGCCGGATCCGGCTCGGCCTGGGCTTCGCCAGCGAGGATCGCAAGAACGAGGGGTTGGCCCTGCGGCTGAGCCTCGCCGAAAACATCGGCCTCGGCGCACTGGGGCGGATCGCGCGCATCGGCTGGCTGTCGGGCGCTCGCCTGCGCCGCCTCGCCATCCCCGCCGCCGACGCGCTCTCGACGGTTTACCGCGATATCGGCCAGCGGGCGCTGGATCTCTCGGGGGGCAATCAGCAGAAGGTGGCGCTGGCCCGGCTGCGCTTCAGCCAGGCGCGCGTGCTGCTGCTCGACGAGCCGACGCGCGGGATCGACGTCGGCTCCAAGGTGCTGATCTACGAGTGGCTCAATCGTGAGGCGGCCGAAGGAAAAGCGATTCTGCTGACGAGCAGCCACAACCCCGAGCTGCTGGGGATCTGCGATCGGATCGGCGTGATGTATCGCGGACGGCTCGTGGCGCTGGCGCCGCGCGCGCAGTGGACCGAGGAGCGGCTGCTGCGTGCCGCGACGCTGGGCGAGCCCCCGCCGCGCGAGGAAGAATGATCGAAAACGCGGATCACCAAGCCGGGCGTTGCCGCTTGCAGGCTTGCGTCTGATCCCGATAATGGCGAAATTCCGGGAGGAATCCGATGTCGCTGCTCCCTCACGCGCCGTCCCTTCGCCGCCTGGCTTCGGCCTTGGGGCCGCTGTTCGGCCTGGGGCTGATCGTCGTGATCTTCCGGATCATCGTCGGCGAGGGATTCACCGACTGGTATAACGTCCAGACGATCCTCGCCGACACGACGATCGTCGCCATCGCCGCGCTGGGCATGACACTGGTCATCATCGGCGGCGGCATCGATCTGTCGACCGGCTCGGTCGTGGCGCTGGCGAGCGTCGTCTGCGCCAAGTCGCTTGCCGGCCTGATCGGCGTCGACGGCGCGATGACGCCCGCCGCCTGGTGCGCGGCGTTCGGTGCGGGCATCGGCATTGGCATGCTCTGCGGAGCAATTAACGGACTGGCGATCGTCGGCCTGCGCGTGGTCCCGTTCATCGCCACGCTGGGGATGCTCTCGATCGCACGCGGGGCCGCCAAATGGCAGTCCGCCAACATTCCGATCAACATCACCTACGATTTCGGCGAATGGGTGCAGCCCTACCTGCCGGAGGGCTGGAGTTGGCTGCTGGTGGCGCCGAGCGTCTGGCTCGCGCTCGGCCTGGCGCTCGTCTTCGGCCTCGTGCTGCACCGGACGGTCTACGGTCGCCATGTGGTGGCGCTGGGCAGCTCGGAGCCGACTGCCCGGCTGTGCGGCCTGCGGATCGGCTGGCTGAAAATCAGCCTCTACGTCGTCGCCGGCGCGATGGCCGGCCTGGCCGGCGTGGTGCAGGCGGCGCGGCTGACGCGCGGCGATCCCTCGGTCGGCGTCGGCCTGGAGCTGAACGTCATTGCAGCCGTGGTGATCGGCGGCGGCAGCCTGATGGGCGGCGAGGGCCGCATCCTGGGGACGCTGGCCGGGGCATTGATCATGAGCGTGCTGGCCACCGGCGCGACGCAGGCCGGCTGGGAGAACTACATCCAGGAGATTCTCGTCGGCCTGATCATCGTGCTGGCGGTGGCGCTCGACCAGCTTCGCGCGCGGCGCGCCGCTTGACCTTCGCCCGCTGGATACAGACTGATGGAAAATCGGGATTCTTCCGATACGATGACCAGCAGTAGCCGGGGAGGGCCGCCAGGCGCGCACCGGTGAACCTGCCCCCCCGCCGGCCCCCCGCATGTCGATCAAAGGTCAGTGGCATGAATCAGACGCTGGACCGCGCGCAACATTCGTCCGATGACGCCCCCTGCCGACTCGTCGTCGAGGAAGGCGAGCAGAAGGGGATGGTCTTTCCGTTGCGCGACAAGGTGGTTTCCGTCGGGCGCGGACCGGACAATGTGATTCAGATCATCGATCCGCGCATGTCGCGCAATCACACGCTCTTCATCCTGAACGGCTCGCAGTGGCTCGTGCGCGACCTCGGGAGCAAAAACGGCACGCTGCTCAACGGCCGGGCGATCCCGGGCGACCAGGTGCTGGGCCACGGCGACCGGATTCAGATCGGCGATACCGTCTTCGCCTTCGAGCTGGAACCGACACACGACGGCCATGTCGAAACGAGCAGCGGCGTGCGCGTGCTCGACGACCACGGCATGCTTGTCCCGAGCCAGATCCTGCGCATGTCGGAGAAGAGCTCGGGCGATTCGACCGCGCCGCTCTACACCATGCCGTATGCCGGCAACCGCCAGCTCGGCGTGCTCTACCGCCTGCTCGACGTCACCAGCATCGTCCTCAACCTGGACGAGCTGCTAGAGAAGATCATCGATCTGGTGCAGGAGACGCTCAAGCCGGACCGCTCGGGCATCCTGCTCCACGACGAACGCTACGGCATCCTGCTGCCGCGCGCGGTGCGGCGCCCGCCCGATTCGACCGACGACATCATCATCTCCAACTCGATCATCACCAAGTCGGTCGAGGACGAAGTGGCGATCATCGTCAGCGATGCGCCGCGCGACGCGCGCTTCCGCGCCTCCGATTCGATCGTCATCCAGCGGATCCATTCGGCTCTGTGCGCCCCGCTGATCTTCAACAACGAAGTCCTCGGCGTGATTTACCTCGACCGGCGCCGGCCCAGCGGCTCGTTCGGCGAGGAGGACCTCAAACTGGTGGCGGGCATCGCCAAGCAGTCGGCCGTCGCCATCGCCAACGCCTGTTTCCACAGCCAACTGCTCGAGCAGCACGCCCGCGCCCGCGAACTGGAGATCGCCCGCACGATCCAGGAACACCTGCTGCCCAAGAGCATGCCGGAGCTGGACAACTTCGAAATCTCCGGCACGACGCGGCCGGCCTATATGGTCGGGGGGGACTACTTCGACGTCATCTCGCTGCCGGACGGCCGGCTCGTGCTGGCGATCGCCGACGTGACCGGCAAGGGGGTTCCCGCCGCGATTCTGCTGGCGGCGATCCGCACCGCCGTGCAGATCGAGGTGCGCTCGCTGGGCAACGAAACGCTTGCGACGATCGTCGATCGCATCAACCAGATGGTCTGCCGCGACACTTCCAACAGCATGTTCGTCACAATGGTGCTGGGCGTCCTGGACCCCCACACGCGCCAGTTCACCTACTGCAACGCGGGCCATGTGCACCCGCTGCTCTGCCTGGCCGACGGCACACTGCGGACGCTGGAATCGGGCGGAACGCTGCTCGGCGTGATGCCGGGGATCAATTACGAGACCGAGACCCTGGAACTGCCCCCCGGCGGCATGCTGCTGATGTACAGCGACGGCGTGACCGACGCTCAGAACGTCAAGGGCGACATGTTCGGCCAGCAGCGGATCATCAACTACCTGCGGCGGCATGTCGGCGAGCCGGCGGCCGATTTCCGCCGCGGCATGCTGGAGGAAGTCAACCGGTTCTCGCGCGACGCCGAGGCCTTTGACGACGTGACGATCCTGGTCGCCAAGTCGCTTGATCGCCGCGACACGTTCTGAGGCGGGTTGATTATCGTAAACGAGGACGGGAGACGACTCGCCTCGTTGGCGGCTCAGGCTTTCACCGTCTCGACGATCTGGTCCAAGCGGGTCAATTGGAGGAGTTGCTCGACTTTCGAATTCGGCGCGATCAGCACGCGCAGGTTGCCGCCGCGCGCGTCGAGCCGGGCGCGCAGACCGACGATCAGGCCGAGCATCATGCTGTTGATCACCTCGATCCGCCGCAGGTCGAGATCCCAGCGGTAATTGCCCGACCGGTCGGTGTTTTCCACATAATGCATCAGTTCATCCCAGTATTCCTGGCGGAAGCCGGGCAGCAGGACGATCTGCAGCGTCCCCGTGGCGTGGACGTAGTGACAGTTGTAGGCGGATGCGGGCATGGCACGGGACTCCGACGGCGAGCTTCGGGCGCACGGGGCAGCATGGGGCTCCCAGTACGCATCGGAGGGGGCGCGGGGAATCTTGAGCCCGACCTGTCGCCACGGCTCAATCGGCCGGCTCCGTCAGCGCCGCGCGAATCCCCTCGGCGATTGCGCGCGCCGATTGCTTGATGCTCTCGGTCCGCCGCAGCGCCGCTTCATCGTGCGGATTGCAGACATACCCGGTCTCGATCAGGATCGAGGGGGCAAGCAGGACGTTGCGCGCGACGCGGAACACGGCGCTGTTCACCCGGGGGGACCGGTCGGGGGCGATGGCGCTGGTGAGCGCCTCGCCGACGGTCTCGGCGACCGGCCGCGCGTGGTCATAGTGATAGAAGACAATCGGTCCGCTGTCGGCGAGCGGATCGCTGGTGAAGCCGACCGAATTATGGTGGAGGCTGACGAACAGGTCGGGATCCCAGCGGTGGGCGGCCAGGGCGCGTTCGTCCAGGTCAACCGTCGCGTGCGACCGGCGGGTCTGTTCGACCTCGGCGCCCAGTTCCTCCAGATAGGTCTGCACCCAGGCGGCCTGCACGAGGTTGAGATCGGCCTCGACGAGGCCCGAGGGGCCGATGGCGCCGAGGTCGTCGCCGCCATGGCCGGCATCGAGCATGATCCGGGCGCCGGCGAGGGGCTTGGCGGCGGTGGCCGCCGGCAGGCGCGGCCGTGTGCGCAGCACGAAGCGCAGCCCCGGCTGGTCGGCCTCGTCGCTCGCCCCCGCCAGCATCGAGTAACCCCATAGCGGCCGGGTGAGCGAAATGAGGAAGGCGGGCGCCGCCGCGCCCTCGGCTGGGCGGAACTGGAGCGAGTCGACCGGCCCGCCGGGGAGGGAGTCCGGCGGATCGCAACGCATGCTTTCGTCGGCGCCGGGGAGGCTGAGCCGGACCTCATGCTCGGGGCCGGCGTGACTCCGGTCGTCGAATACGTAGAGGACAGGCTGGGCGGCGTCGGGCCATGCGAGCGTCAGGCTGTCGCTGGTGACGACGACGCGCGTCTCGTCCAGCCGCGGTGCGGGCCCGGCGAACGGTTCCCAGTCGATCTTGACATGTTCCAACTCGAGCCAGCCGGTTTCTCCCCGGCCGAAATCGGCCTTGCAGCGGTCGCCGCGGACCTCCGTGACCGGAAACGGCGTGCCCTTGACGAGCTGGCCATAACGGTCCCAGTTCTCGGGGTCGGAGTGCTTGAGGTAATTGGCCAGGTAGTTCGTGACGCGGCCGGCGTAGCGCACGCCGTCGGGCCGCGCCGCGACCCGCAGCGCGGAGGCCCGCTCGATGCGGTCGGACCGGCCCTCGTGGCTGCCGCTGAGGCGGAAGTGAACGGTGCGCGGCCCGGCGTCGTCCAGCAGCGGCGGCGTCAGCGAGGCGGTGTAGACGCCTCCCAGCCGGGGGTGCGGCTCGGCGGGGGTCATCGCGCGCCAGGCGCCGGCCTCGCCGATGCGGTATTCGGCGCTGTGGCCGGGGCTGGCAAACAGTTTGATCTCGAGCTCTTCGCCTTCGGGCAGGACGAACAGCCCGGAAGGGGAGTGGGGCCAGGAGGCGAATTGCAGCGGCCAATGGGCGGGCGGCGGCGCCGGCCGCCGGATGCGGAGCGAGCGGCTGACCGTGGTCGTTTTGCCGCCGGCGGCGGCGCGGAAGGTCCAGGTCTCGCTCTCGGCGTCGCCGAAACGGCGCAGTCCGGTGAACACGCCGCCGGGGTAAACCTGCAATTCGTCGCCGTTGAGCGTCACCGTCGCGTCCTCGGGGTCGACGCGGCCGGCGTAGCGCATCGCCTCGCCGTCATACGGCCCGCCGGCGGCGGCGGGATAGACCACCATCAGTCGGGGCGCGCCGGGGCCGTCCTGCTCGGGACCGGGATCGCGCCAGAGCCGTTCGGTGATCTCCGTCGGCATGTCCGAACCGGCCGATTGCGCCGGGAGGGGCGCCGGCGCGATGAGCGCAACGACGAGGGTCAGGACGAGCGGAATGCAAAGGCGGGGCATCGTGGCGGCTCCAGGCCGGCAAGGGCGGGGGATGCGGCGCGCGGCGCGCGGGCCGATCCGCGCGGAGTGATCATTTTATCCGCGGCGGGCGAAAAGGGGAAGCCCGGCGGAAGGGGATTGCCTGAGAGGCTGCGAGCAGAGAACGAGTGGCTTACGGCGACGCCGGAATTTCGCTTGTGGGGGAAACGCGGCCGGGGTAGGATATAAACGATCGGTTACCAAGCTACTGCCTCCGCGGGCTATTGCACCACGCAAAGGGGACACGCATCATGATACGCAAAGTCAACGTCGCGGCGTTCACGATCGACCGCTTCGACAAGCAGCCGCGCACGCTCGAGGACAACCTGAACTACGCCAGCGACGTCATCGATGAGATCAGCGGTTCGGAACAGCCCGACATCATGTGCATGACCGAGACGTTCGACACGCGGCTCGTCTCCTCGTGTCATCCCGAAATGGCGCAGACGGCCGACGGCCCGACCGTGACCCGCATGCGCGAGAAGGCCCGCCAGCATGGGTGCTACATCATCTGCCCGTTCATCGAACGCCGGGGCGAACACATCTACAACACGTGCGTGGTCCTCGACCGCAACGGCGAGATTTGCGGCCGTTACGACAAAATCCATCCGACCGCCGGCCCCGGCTGCGAGGTCGAGGACTACATTATTCCCGGCGATCCCGCGCCGACCATCATCGAGACCGACTTCGCCAGAATCGGCTGCCAGATCTGCTTCGACGCGAACTGGTGGCGCAACTGGGATGAACTGAAGCAGGCCGGCGCGGAGATCATCTTCTTTTCCTCGGCCTATCCGGCCGGCCGCGTCCTCCATTCGATGGCGACGCTGTTCCACGTCCCGATCGTCGCCGCCACCTGCCGCACGAGCTGCCGCATCATCGACATCGACGGCCTCGACCTGAACTGGGAAGCAATTTACCAGAAATGGGTGGCGGCGACCCTGCGGCTCGACAGCCCGCTGTTTCACCTCGATTTCCATTTCGAGAAGATCGACCGGCTGCGCGCCGACCTGGGCCGCGCGATCGAGATCAAGATCTATCCCGAAGAGGCGTGGTGGCGGATTCTGCCGCGCGACCAGGAAGTCGATGTGCAGGAACTGATCCGCGCCTACGAACTGGTTCCGCTGGAGCAATACCTGGCCAATGCCGAAGCCATCCAGTGCGCGGGCCGGCGCGAGATGAAGAAGACGCCGGTCCTCAGCCAGGTCTGACGGGCGGCGGGTCGGTTGCGGGCGCGCGGATTACTCTCCCGGCGCGCGGCGGCCGCTCAGCGCGCGATAAAGGGCCAGCAGAAAATCCCGGTTGTCGGCCGAGAGGTACTGCATCGTCCCCCCCATGCGGGCGAACGTCTTGCAGTAGCGCAGGTAGTAATCGGGGTTGTCTTCGGGCGGTTCGCCCTGGCGCCAGTCCCAGTGCGACGGCTGGAGGTCGACGACGAGCATGTAATGATCGTCGATCCGGCGGCCCCCCTGCATCGCGAGGTTGCGCGCCATCGAGAGCGATTTTTCGAAGATCATCGGGCTCATCACGGCCGAGCCGAGCGACAGATAGACGCCGCCGGCAATGCGGTCGACCCCGGCGGCGAAGCGCAGGAAGTCGCGTTCGGCGGCGCGCCCGAGCAGCGCCCCATTGTTCATCGGGTGATTGTAGATAATATCGTGTCCGAACATCGGATGGTCGGTCGACGGAACGCCCAGTTCAAACGCGGCGGCCTGCACGCTGAACTCCTTGAAGGGGTGCGGCACGGCGAGCCAACCCGGCTCAAGCTCGAACCGCCGGATGACGCCGAGCAGTTCGGCGGCCGCCGCCGCGCGCGCGGGGTCCGCCTTCAATACAGCGCGCACTTCCTGCTCCAGCCGCGCCGGCGTCGGAATTTCCAGGCCCTCGCGCTGAATCAGCGCGCCGACTGCTTCGCCGTAGCCCCGGCCCTCCCACGCGCCGACATTGATCGCCAGGTTGATGAAAAACCCCGTCTCGTGCCAGTTGCCGAAT
Organism: candidate division BRC1 bacterium ADurb.BinA292; assembly: GCA_002068205.1. Lineage (GTDB taxonomy): Bacteria > Sumerlaeota > Sumerlaeia > MVZB01 > MVZB01 > MVZB01. Next base: position 8,485 of record MVZB01000001.1, on the reverse strand, counting down.
TCCCCCCGGGCGACGTTGGCGCGCACGTCCTCACTTGACTCGCCGAGGTAGGCGAATTCCCAGTCGTGAATCACGCCGGCGCCGTTGGTCGCCAGGTGCGTCACCCAGCCGCGGCGGATCAGCTCGATCAGGACCGGGGCGAGCCCGTTCTTGATCGTATGGGCGCCGAAGGCCAGCATCACCGACCGGTCGGCCGCGCGGGACGCCTCGATCCGCTCGGCCACTTCGGCGATCAGGCGTTCGTCGCTCGGCGTGAGCCCTCGCGGCTGGGTATCCAGCGCAATGTGGTCCTGCTCAATCCGCTTCTTATTCTTGCGCTCGCGCAGCGGCCGCATGTTGACCCGCGAGCGATCCAGTTGCGGGTACGGCATCTGGGGAGGTCGTCCTTTACAGGAAATTTGGCGGGGGCGCCAACCGACGCCCTCGGCCCGGTCATCATACCCGGCGGCGAAGCTTCGCGCACGCCGCGGGCATGAGACGGGATCGGCGAGCGGGGACGAAGACGACGTTGGGCCTCACAGGTTGAGGCAGTCCAGCAGGCGGTCGAGCTGCGAGAAGTCCGGAACGATCAGGTCGGCGCCGGAGCGGATCAGGCGCGATCGTTTTTCCAGGTTGAGCCCGTAGCGGCGGATCTCATCGCTGGCGACGCCGATGGCGAAGCCGCCGCGGCGGCGCGTCTCGCGCATCTCCACCGGGCCGTCGCCGAACGTCACCAGGCCCGCCATGCCGACGTCCCCGATCTCGTTCATGATCCGGTCGAGCACGATCCGCTTGGCGTCCTTGTTCACGTCGCCCACCGAACCCCAGATGCCGCCGTCGAACAGGTCGGCGTAACCCAGCGCGCACGCCTCGCGGCGCACGTCCTCCTGGTCGGTTCCGCTGGCGAGGCACAGCCGCACGCCGGCGTCGCGCAGCCGCTCGAGCAGGGCCCAGGCGTTCTTGATCAGGAAATCCTCGACCTGCAACTCGCCGCGCTCCAGCTTGGCCAGCCGCCGGCTCACCATCGCCATCAGCGCCTCGTTGTAGATCGCCTTGTAACCGAACTCGTCGAGGATCTGGTCCTCCGGCACGCAGCCGAACTCGCGGACCATCCGCACCAGCCCCTGCATCTGCAGCAACGTCTGGATGCCGGTGGAGTGATCGATGTACTCGCGGACGCGGTCGACCACCTGATGATACAGCGACTCGTCAGCGCTCTGATACTGCTCGCCCAGAATGGCGCGGATCATCATCGGTTCCATCACGGCTTCCCACCCCTGGCGCAGGGTGGAAATTGTGCCGTCATGATCGAAGATGGCGACGGTGGGGCGGCCGGCGGGCGAGCGGCGGCTGACGATCTCAATCTCGGCGCCGTCGTCATAGACCGCGCCGCGCGGGTCTTCGGCCAGTTCCGGGCGATAGACGTAATCGGGCTCGGCGCCCAGCCGGAGCACCTCGTCGGGCGAGGCGGTGCCGGTGACATACAGCTTCTGAATCGTGACGCCGGCGACGAAGTTGCCCAGCGTGGCCGCCTGAACGGGCGAGCGGCCGGCGGCGATGGCGGCCGCGATCCCCGCCAGCATGCTGTCGCCCGCGCCGACCGGGTCGATCCGGCCCAGGATCAGCAGGCCGGGGATCTCCTGCGGCGCCCGGCCGTCGTGGACGATCACGCCCCGATCGCGGCGCGTTACGTAAACCGGCCGGCCCATCCGCTGCTCCAGGGCTTCGGCCGCCGTCAGCGCCTCCTCGCGCGGCACGAGCGCCCCCGCCGGCCGCTCGATGCCCAGCAACCGGGTGGCCTCCAGATCGTTGATCTTGAGGCTTGCCCCGGGGTAGGCCTCGGGGAAATGGCGGCTGTCGACGATCCAGTTCGTCCCCGGGTGGCGCTGGATCGCCTCGGCCAGCGCCTGGCGCAGCTCCGCGCTGTGCAGCCCGTTGGTCACCTGCTCGTTGATCAGGACGGCATCGAATTCGTCGAGCCGTTCGACGAGCGCGCCGATCAGCGTTCGCGCGGTCTGCGCCGGCAGACGATTGAAATTGCCGAAATCGAACCGGCTGGTTTCCTTGTCATGGATGTGCGGCTTGACATACACCAGCGTGGACCAGTCGCGCGGTTCGGAGAGCATGCCGCTGGTGCCCACGCCGCTTTCGCGCAGCAGGTGGAGCATTTCGCGCCCCCAGATGTCGCAGCCGACGACGCCGAAGGCTTCGATGCGCCGGCACCCCAGCGCCAGCAGATTGGCCGCGACGTTGCCGGCCGCCCCCAGCGACAGATGAGCCCGCCGGACGGGGCGGGTCTCCAGCTCCGCCGCCGACAGGTCCGTGAACCAGTAAACGTCCAGACAGAAATCACCCAGGACCGCCACCGAGACCGACTGGATGTCGTGCATCAGGGCTTCCAGGTCGTGGCGCGGGAGCGCCGCATCGTGGAGCGTGATCGGTTGGAGCGTCATGGGCGGCGTTCTTGGCCTTGCTCACAAAGGGGATGAGAGGACAGGGGAAACCGGCTGGTCACATGGACGAGCGACGGGATCCCCCCGGGCGGCGCCTTATTTCGTCATCGCCGGCGAGGTCAGCCGGTCCCACGCCTCGAACACGCGGCGCACATTCTCCGGCTTGCCGCCGGGGCCGAATTCGCACTGCGCGATGCAGCCCCCTCCGCGCCACAACGTATGGTAGACCGATTCGACCGCCGCGTCGATCTGCTCAAGGCTGCCGTGGGGCAATAACTGCTGGCGATCGATCTCGCCCCAGAACGTGATCTTGCCGGCGAACGGACGGAGGTTTTCGACGCCCATGCAGAAGATCTGGGAGTTGAGCGCGTCGAGCCCCAGCTCGATCAGATGCGGATAGATCGCCACGATGTAGCCGTCCGAGTGCATGAAGGCCTTCTTGCCGTGCGCATGCGCGATCTCGATGTAGTCGCGGTAGAGCGGCTTGAACAGCTCGCACCACAGCTCGGGGGCGATCAGCAGGTTGCGCTGCGAGCCCCAGTCGTCCATGAACATGATCGCGTCGACCTGCGTCCGCGAACACCACAGTTCCAGAAATTCGCAGTAAAACCCGTGCAGCTTGCGCAGGAACGCGAGCATCGCGGGGGGGCGCATCATCAGGTCCAGATACAGCGCCTGCGAGCCGCGCAGGAACTGCAGGCGCTCGAACGGGCGCGGGCAATAGGGGACCAGCTGGAACCGGTCGCTGGCCTCGCAGTCGCGGTTGACGGCATCGGGGTCGATCGTCAGCATCTCGCGCGGGAAGCGGATCGCGCCGGCGTCGTCCCAGTCGCGGATCAGCGGATCGCACACTTCGCCGTGCACCCCGGGCTGGATATTGGTGAACCGGCAGCCCCATTCATCAATGTAGACCCCGCGCTCGTAGGGACTGCCCTGGACCTGGCGCGGTTCGCGCTGGTGGCCATCGGCGTAGACGATGTCGGGTGGGAATTCCGCCTGGATCCGGTCGAAGGCGCCGGGGTGATGCAGCTCGGCCCAGGGCAGGACCCAGAGCTGGCGCGGCGCCCGCGGCGGATGATCGAACGCCAGCGTTCTCAGTACGATCTCACGAGGTGTCAGGTTCATGTCGCATCCTCCCCCTTTGCCGGATGTTGCATCGGCCCTAACCGCGGCCCGATGGACACCTTATTTAAGTTGACGACAGACCGAATCGCGCTTCCACCGCCTCGCAGATGGCGTGCAGCGCCAGCGTGTGCAGTTCCTGGATCCGCGCCGTGTTGTCGTGCGGGACGACCCACGCCAGATCGACGAGGTCGCGGGCGGCCCCGCCGGTCTTGCCGAGCATGCCGATCGTTGTGGCGCCCGCCGCGCGGGCGGCGCCGAATGCCCGATTCACATTGGGCGAATTTCCGCTCGTCGAAAAGCCGATGACGACGTCGCCCGGCCGGCCGAGCGCCTGCACCTGGCGTTCGAACACCGCGTCGTAGCCGAAATCGTTGGCGATGCAGGTCAGGGCCGAAACATCGGCCGACAGGCAGACCGCCGGCAGCGGCGCCCGATCGGTCCGATACCGCCCGATCAATTCCTCGGCCAGATGCAGCGCGTCGGTCGCGCTGCCGCCGTTGCCCAGCGTCAGCACCTTGCCGCCGGCGGCGAGCGCCTCGACCACCGTCCGGCAAATCCGGTCCAGGGTGTCCAACAGGTCGGGCTGCTGGGCGATGCGTTCGAGCAACTCGCGCAGTTGATCGGCCTGTTCGCGCGCCGAACTGATGCTGTTCATCCGATCCTCCCGTTGCCGCCAATCGTCGCTCCAGAATAAGCTCCGGCGGGTGTTTCCTCAATCCTGGGCTGAAGGCCGGCGCTGAGCGATTCGCCGCCACTGACGCCGCGACAGCCGCGCATTCGCCCCCCCAGGATCCGGGACAGAGTCTAGCCGCCGCATCACGATTTTCCCACATAATAAATTCCCGCTGAAGGGCCGTGATCAGGCGGCGTGCAGATGCGAGATACGATCGCCGATGGGCGTCTTGAATATGCGCGAAATAATGACAAAGCACTGATTATAATTGATTTATGTTGTAGCTGGGCCGTTGTCTGGCAACCGCACCGAACCGGCGACCGCTTATGGATTGACAACGGGTGAGGGCCCCTGTAATTATCATGCGTGATAAATTGGATGCGCGGGTGGTTCCAGGGCTGTGGCGGCGCCGGTCCTGTCGGCGGGCCGGCCCCTCGCAACCGATTCAGATCGCCCGATCCCGTGTGAACGGATGGCATGTTGCCTTCCCCCCGGCGCGTCAATCATTCTGCTTTCCCCGCGCGGATGCGCAATCACAGCTCCGCGCAACTCCACATCAACCAACTGAAACAACGAAAGTGACTCGATAACATGCCCACCCGCAAGACCCCGATCGCCGCGCCTTGGCAACTGGCGCACTTCCACCAGGAGGATCTCGCCTCGGCCGACGTTCTGAGCGGCCGCGCCCGGCTGGACTGGATCGACGCCGAGGTGCCCGGCAACGTCGTCCTCGATCTCTATCGCCATGGCCTGGTCGACGATCCGTTCATGGGCCAGAACCCCGAGAAGATCCGTCCGCTGGAAACCCACGAGTGGTGGTATCGGACTGAATTCACCGCCGACCTGCCGACCGCGGGAGGGCGTCAGAACCTCTATTTCGAAGGCATCGATACGTTCTCCGAAATCTATCTGGACGGCAAACTGATCGCCACGACCGACAACATGCTGATCCCGCATCGGATCGCGCTCCCCGAGCCGCTCCAGCCCGGGACGCGCCACACGCTGCATGTCCGCATCAAGAGCGATCTGTTCGAGGTCGCCGACCGGGATTTCGAAGGCGCGGTGGAACTGGTCGCCAACGAGCCGAGCCGCATCTGGATCCGCAAGGCCGGCCACGCCCACGGCTGGAACATTTTCCCCCGCCTCCTCTCGGCCGGTCTCTGGGGCCCGGTCCAGCTGGAGTTCGAGCCGGACTACCACATTGATGACGTCTTCGTCTTCACCAAGAAGTTCGGCCGCGACGTCAGCCGCATCATGGCGCGGGTCTTCCTGAAAACCCCCAAGGTCTACCGGACCGATCTGTCGGTGCGCATCCGCGTCCTGGATCAGGGCGATCCGGTTTACACCGAAACCTATCGGATGCAGTTCCCGCTGGTGGTGTTCAGCTTCCCGCTGGAAAACCCCAAGCTGTGGTGGCCGCGGCCGTATGGCGATCCCAATATGTATCAGGCCGAGGTCGAACTGCTCGCCGGGGACGAGGTCCTGGATTCCTGGTCGGGACGGTTCGGCGTCCGCTCGGTCGAGATCATCCAGGAGCACGATCCGGTCGAAGAGCACCAGACGTTCTACTTCCAGATCAACGGCGTGCCGGTCTCCGCCTACGGGACGAATCACGTTCCGCTGGACAACTTCCCCGCGCTGAGCGCCAAGCGCGAGAAGGAGTTCTTCCGGCTGCTGGACGAGAGCAACAGCAACATGATCCGCGTCTGGGGGGGCGGCATTTACGAATCGAGCGACTTCTACGCCGCCTGCGACGAGATGGGCGTCATGGTCTGGCACGACTTCATGTATGCCTGCGCCCTCTACCCGCAGGCCGAGGAATTCCTGGAGCTGGTCCGCCGGGAGACGGCCGCGGTCGTGCGCCGCCTGCGCAACCACCCGAGCATCGTCCTGTGGTGCGGCGACAACGAGATCGAAACGCACCTGACGCATTTCTTCAGCCCGCACCAGGAGGGGGGCAACCGGGCGATCGCCAACCAGATCCTGCCGGAGTACCTGACGCGCTACGACGGCACCCGGCCCTACTGGCCGTCGTCGCCCTACACGCCGATCCCGGGCGAGCCGGCCCACTCGGTCAAGGCCGGCGACACCCACATCTGGTGTCACGGGCTGTATTACAAGGCGCCGATCTACAGCCAGGATCTGTCGCCGTTCATCAGCGAGATCGGCCACCTGGCGCTGAACAACCGCGACAGCCTCGCCAGGTTCATCCCGGAAGAGGTGCTCTGGCCCTACGACCGGATCATCTGGGGTTACCGTTGCGGCAGCCTTTCCGATCCCTCCAGCTACTGCTATCCCGACGGCCGGCTGATCCAGAACGAGATGAACGTCAGGAACATGTTCGGCGCGGTGCCGGACAACCTGGACGATTTCATCATCGCCTCGCAGATCGTCCAGGCCGAAGCCTACAAGACATGGATCGAACGCGCGCGGCGGCGCAAGTTCAGTTGCGGCGGCATCCTGTGGTGGAACCTGCTGGACGGCTGCCCGCAGGTCTCCGACGCCGTCGTGGACTACTATTACCAGAAAAAGCTGGCCTTCGACGTGATCCGGCGCGTGCAGGAGGACATCCTGATCTGCCTGGAAAGCATCGAGGGGAGCCTCTGCCTGTTCGTGGTGAGCGAAAAGCTGAGCGATTGCGACGTGAACTACGAAGTCACGCTCGACGGCGGCGTGGTCCGCTCCGGCCGCATCCACGTGCCGGCGAACAGCTCGATCCTGGCCGAGACGATCCCCGCGGATCCGGCCAAGGCGGCCTTCTATCTGCTCCGCGCGCAGGTCAACGGATCGGTCTACACGAACCACTATCTGGCGGGGGCTCCGTTGTTCGATCTGGAATGGCTCAAGCGCCAGTACGGGACGTTGTCCGGCGCACCGTCAACCTTGGCCAACGTCTAAGCGCCAATCACTCGGGATCCGGTTTGCCGGCTTCGATGCGGCCCGGGCCGCGCCAACACACCGTGGGGAAGGGTGCGTGTGATGCGACTGACAGCGCTGTTCAGCTTGATGCTGGTTCCATGGATCCTCTGCGCTGGAACGGCGGCGGAGGCGGCCGACATGTGGGTCGAGGATTTCAAAACCTCCTCGCTGGGTTTCGACCATCCCTGGGAGGAGCCCGTCGTGATCTCGGGCACGGGCTGGGCCGAATGGACCTCCGACGGCGAGATCGGCCGCCTGGCGCTCCATTCCGAGGACGCCTACCGCTGCTGGGTTACAACCAGCCGGTCCTTCCCCTGGGACGCATCGACGAATCGCTTCTGCCAGATCCGCTTCAGCCGGTTGACGCCGCGCGCGCGGTTGAAACTGTATGCGATCTCCGACGCCGACGGCGGCGTGCCGCACGTGATCCTGAATCACTATGACGAAGCGGAACGCCCGCCGGCCAACGAGCTGCTGACGGTGGATCTGCGCGACAAGCTGCCGGCGGGGACGCGCAGCCTCCGGGTGCGCGTCGAGCTGACGAAGGACGGCAGTTCGCCGCCGTCGCCGACGCGGGAAAACCCGCCCAAGGGCGACTTCCGCCCAATGCCGCGGGACATCGAGGTCTATCTCGACTGGATCAAGCTGGGCGCGCCCGGCGGCGAGGGGGAGCCGCCGGGGGCGCCAGTGGCGGCGGACGAAACGCCGGCGGCATTCAGGGAAGGCGAGCCCGTCACGCTGCGCTGGGCGCCGCCCGCGGATTCCCCCGCGGACGGCTACACGCTGATCTGCTCGCGCGATCCGCTCTTCGCCGCCGCCTGCCTCACCGAGCTCGACGCGGTTCCGGGGACCCGCCACACGCTGGCCGCGCCCCTGGCGCCCGGCACGTGGTATTGGACGGTCAGCGCAACGCGCGCGGGGCTCTCCGGGCCGTTTTTGCTGGATCAGGCGACGGGCCAACCGCCTTCGATCGTCATTCAGCGGACCCTCTCGCCGGACGAGCGCGCCTATGACCACTTCAGCATCCGCGGCGGGGCATGCAGTTTCGGCAGCCTGCGCCAAGCTGTTGGAGGACCACAAGTGGAGCTCGGGCATGAGCCGCCGCGTGTATGCTGAACTGACGCGAACACCCGGCCGCTTTCCCAGCATCGACGAGATCGCGGCGGGGCTGTGCATCAACGCCCGGACGCTGCGGCGACGGCTCAACGAAGAGGGGACGACCTATCTGGAACTGCTGGCGAGCGTGCGCCAGGCCTTGGCTGTCGACTACCTGTCGACCTCGTTCCTCGAGGTCGACGACATTGCTGCCGCCCTGGGTTTCAGCGACGCGGCGAGC